>NZ_CVTV01000022.1:0-65060 GCF_900004865.1 Pseudomonas sp. 37 R 15
TGAACTGGCCTAATGATTTTGGACACTTCAATCGGGCGCTATGATAGCGCCCAAATCTGAGGTGTTTGGTTATGCGTAAATCTTATTCGAGTGAGTTCAAGCTCAAGGCTGCCAGCATGGTGTTGGATGAAGGTCAGCCGGTTACCGAGGTGTGTGCCACCCTGGATATCGGCCCCACAGCCCTGCGCCGCTGGGTCGATCAAGTGCAAAAAGAACGCTTGGGCTCGACCCCGGTAGGGGCCAAGGCGATTACTGCTGATCAACGAGAAATCCAGAGGCTCAAAGCTCTGCTCAGAGAGAAAGACCTGGATATCGAAATTCTAAAAAAGGCCAGTGCTCTCCTGCTTTTGGACGCCAAAGATCATTCACGTTGATCGATGAGCTGGACGAGCAGTACGGCGTTAAAAGGTGTTGCCAGGCGTTTGGGGTCAACCGCAGTAGCTTCTACGCCTGGCGCCAGCGCCAAGGCAGAGCAAATCCTGAGAGGGATAAGCTCAAAGCCGCGCTGGTCAGGCACCACAAGGCGTCCAGAGAGTCGGCCGGTGCACGTACGTTGTCCAAGGAGCTACAAGCCAAAGGGCATCGTATCGGGCGTTATATGGCTCGCAGTTTGATGCGCGAAGCTGGCATCGCCAGCCGTCAGCGCAGGCGCCATAAGTACAGGTCGCCGGGCGTGGAGGCCTTGGTGGCGCCGCACGTGCTCAAGCGAAAATTTGATGTGACGGCGGTTAATCAGGTGTGGTGTGGCGACGTGACATATATCAAGGTCGGCAAGCGGTGGATGTACTTCGCCGCCGTTCTGGATTTGTACGCTCGCAGGATCGTGGGCTGGTCGTTCTCGATGATTTCTGATGCCAACCTGACCTGCGAAGCGCTACGCATGGCGGTTGAGCTACGCGGCCATCCCCAGGATGTGTTGTTTCATTCTGACCAAGGTTGTCAGTACACCAGTCATAAATTCCGAAACGAGCTGCTGAAACAGGGGTTTAGGCAGAGTATGAGCCGTAAAGGCGAATGCTGGGACAACGCCCCGATGGAGCGTTTCTTTGGCAGCTTGAAATCAGAGTGGGTGCCTGAAACGGGCTACAAACTGGAACATGAGGCCCGAGCAGACGTGCAGCGCTATGTCTCGCGCTACAACATCAGCAGGCCTCATAGCTACAACGACTACCGGTCGCCGGTCGTGAAGGAAAGGTTGGCGGCGTGAACCTTAATCAGTGTCCAAGATTACTTGACCAGTTCAAGCCCCCTCCCACATGTGGACCGAGGTGTAGCAGATGGGTAACCGTTGGTTGACAGGCCGCCATCGGCAGCAAGCCCCCTCCCACACTGAATCTGCATCCAGTCTTCAACAGTTCATTCACGCACGTTCATTTAGCAAACGCGTACTCGCCGCCCTGCTCTACCGCCTTGCGATAAGCCGGTCGCTGCTGGAGCTTGTCCACCCACGCCGCAAGGTTCGGATACGCCTGCAACTTGCCCTGGGCCTTGGCGATTTCGCCGATAAAGCTCATCTGGATGTCCGCGCCGGACAGTTCGTCACCCACCAGGTACGGCGTTTGCCCGAGTACGTCATTGAGGTAGCCGAGGTAATTGGCCAGCTCCGATTCAATGCGCGGGTGCAGCGGTGCGCCAGCTTCACCCAGGCGCCCGACGTAGAGGTTGAGCATCAGCGGCAGCATGGCCGAGCCTTCGGCAAAATGCAGCCATTGCACGTAGTTGTCGTAGGTGGCGCTGGCCGGATCGGGTTGCAGTCGGCCCTGGCCGTGGCGGCGGATCAGGTAGTCGATAATGGCAGCCGATTCGATCAGTACGCGGGGCCCGTCCTCGATCACCGGCGATTTGCCCAAGGGATGAATCGCCTTGAGCTCGGCTGGCGCGAGGTTGGTTTTCGGGTCGCGTTGGTAGCGCTTGATTTGGTAAGGCAGGCCCAGTTCTTCCAGAAGCCAGAGGATGCGCTGGGAGCGGGAGTTGTTGAGGTGGTGAACGGTAATCATAGGGGCACAGCTCCGTTGGGGTTAAGGAGAAGACTACACGACGGCGATGGAGTGCCCTCAATTCGCTTCATCCCAGTCGAAACCGCGCCGTGTTGTCGCTCAACGCCCGGCTGCCCTGGCTCAGGCTGTCGGCAGCCTGATTGACCGCCCGCGCGCCGTCGAGCAGACGTCCGGCAGCCTGGTCGACCTGCTGGATATTGCCGCTCACTTCGTCCGCCGTCGCAGCCTGCTCCTCCACGGCGGCGGCGATGTGCGCCAAGGTGTCGGTGACGTGCTGCACGGCACCGGCAATTTCCCCCAGGCGCGTGCCCAGGCCGGTGACGGATTCGGCATCGGTGAGCGCCTGCTCGCACGCGGCGCCCATCAGGCTGACGGCCTGGCTGACCGTGGCGCGCAGGCTGTCCACCGTGCCGGCGATCTGCGCAGTGGACGCCTGGGTGCGTTGCGACAGGCTGCGCACCTCATCGGCGACCACTGCAAACCCGCGGCCTTGCTCGCCGGCGCGGGCGGCTTCGATGGCGGCGTTAAGGGCCAGCAGATTGGTCTGTTCGGCAATACCACGAATGGTATCGACCACCGATTGAATCTGCTGGCCTTGTTGGCTGACCTGTTCCAACGCATTGGCGGTGTCGGACAGGCGCTGGTTGAGTTGCTGGATACTGGCCGTGGTGCGCTGGCTGTCGCGGCTGCTGTCTTCGGCGATACGGCGGGTGTGCCGGGCGCTGTCGGCAGCCTGCTCGCAGCTTTTGGCAACGCCCAGGGAGGTGGCAGCCAGTTGGGTGGCGGCCGCAGCGATCTGGCTGATCTGGTGCCGCTGGTCTTCGACGTCGGTGAGGGTACTGCCCGATTGCGTGCTGAGGGTAAGCACGGTGGCGCCCAATTGCTCGGTTTCATGATTGACCCCGAGCAGGCTGGTGCGCAGTTGCACCACGGCAACGTTGAGCGCCGTGCTGATGGCAGCGAGTTCGTCGCGCCCCTGCACCGCCACTTCGACGCGCAGGTTACCGTCACGCAGGGACTCGGCGAGCGTGGTGATGCCACTGGCGCTGCGACGGATCGAGGCTTGCAGGCAGATGAACAGGTACAGCGCCGCCAGCGCCAGCAGGCTGAACGTTGCCGCCACGGGAATGAAGTGCTGCAACGATCGCTCACGGTAATAACTCAAGCGTGCATCGAGCGAATGCAGCGATTGGCTGCGCAGCGCGCCCAGCGCCGCGAGCATGGCGTCGACACTTTGATCGAACGCAGCACTGTCGAGCTTGATGGTGCCGCCGAACACGCCGTCGTCCAGGGTTTTGAGTTCGCTGTCCAGGCGTTGCAGGCTGGCGTCGTATTGTTCGGTCCAGGGCTCAAGGCCGGGGTATTGCTTGGCCTTCAGCGCGGTGGCGGCCTTGACCAGTTGGTCCCGCGCATCGCCGATGCGGCCGCGCAGGTCACGCATCTGCAAGCGGCTTTGCAGGGTGAACTGGCCCGAGGCAATCGAGGATTGGCCGACGCTGGCCGTGCGGCCGATGCGCTCGATCAGGTCCGGTGCGTGCTGGCTGGAAATCTGCATCAGCAGATAGGTTTCCAGCCAGGGATCGAGGATCAGGCCGGTGTCCAGGGTAATCTGTTCGCGCAGCGACTGCATCGCGGTCAGCGCGGCGGTGAAACGGTCATAGCCATCCGGCCACCAGCCGACGGTGCGCAGGGCCGGGGTGTCCATGCCCTTGACCGCGGCCTGCAGCGTGTCGAAGCGCGCCTGGGTAGCAGCGCTGGCGTGATGGGTTTTGAGTGCGTCCCCCAGGGTTTGCAGCCCTTGCTGAATCAGCGGACTGCCTGCATCCACCCTGGCCATCGCGGCCTGAGCGGCAGGGGTCGGGGTATGCAGAATATCCAGGGCTTTCCAGCGGGCGGCCAGGTTGCGCTGGGCGCTCAGTTGCACATCGAGCGGGTCCAGCGCCAACAGTTGGTGCACGCCGGACTGTTCGCTGGAAATCACCGCGAGTTTGTCGTGGTAGTCCTGGCCGATCATCCACAGGCTGCCGGCGAGCGGCAGCATGAACAGTAAGAACAGCACCTGGAACTTACGCGCGAAACCGAACCGCCCGAGCAGACGGATACCGGGTGATAAAAATCTTTGCATGCCCTACAAACTCCCCTGAACAACCCCATACTTCACAGCCGGGAATGACTAACGGCAAAATGCCATGTCATTGATTATTCTGGCTCAAGCAAGATCTGGGCCGTGGGATACAAGCGTGACGACACGTGCCATGGCGCTAAGAAACCTTTGATCGGTGCGCGAAAATGGGGCGAAAGCACTCATTACCGGGCACGCGCCTGTAACCGCCAGGGACACGGTCTGATGCGAGAGCGGTCGAGCGTTGACGATCCCGGGCGGTCTTCAGGTCAACAGTTGAGTGATCCACTGAATATGCCGGGCGATCCCATGGATTTTTTCTTCCGGCACCGACTGCCTGGCTTTCTCGAAACTGGCCAGGGTCTTTTGTTTCTGGTGCAACAAGCGCTGCCACTTCGCCACGAACACCGGACTGCGCTCCAGCAAATGCAGCGGCCCGAAATACAGCTGTTTTTCGGTGTAGGACACAGGCCCGGTGCGTTCGGCGACGATGATTTCGTAGTAGAAGCGATGCTCGTGCAGCAGCTCTTCGCGCACGATTCGGTAGCCGTTGTGCATCAACCAGTGGCGCAACGCATACTCGCCGCCATTGGGTTGCAGGATCAGGCGCTCCTGGCCATTCAACTGCGCCTTGCCGCTGTCGAGAATGTCACGAATGGTCTCGCCGCCCATGCCGCACAGACTGAGGGCCGTGATGGCGTCGCCCGGCTCGATGGCCGCCAGACCGTCGGCCAGGCGCACGCTGATGTGCGCTTCAAGGCCGTTGTCGCGCACGGTGCGCCGGGCCGCATGAAAAGGCGTGGTCGCAGCCTCCCCCGCCACCGCGCTGGCAATTACGCCACGACGCATCAGCGCCACCGGCAAGTAACCATGGTCCGAGCCGATATCGGCCAGGCGCGCGCCGGCCGGTACGTGCGCCGCCACGCGCTCCAGGCGCATGGACAATGTGTGTGGGTTCAACGCGGGTTCCTTTTCATTCGCCGGAGAATCGATCCCGGCTATTGGTCAAATGCAGCACCATTGCCGCCCGCGCGGCATCCGGGTCCTGACGCTTGAGCGCATTGAAGATCGCCTCATGCTCCAGGCTCGCCAGTTGACCCAGCCTGGCAAAATCCGCTCCGCCGCGTTCGTCAGCCTTGACCTGGGTGCGAGGGATCATTGCGCTGCCCAGGTGCTGCATGATTTCACTGAAAAACGTGTTGCCGGTAGCCTCGGCGATGAGTTGGTGAAAGCGCTTGTCCTCTTCCACACAACTGTCGTTGTTGGCCAGGGAAGCCTGATAGTCGTCCAGCGCCTGGCGCATGTGGGCCAGTTGCGCGTCGGTACGGCGCAACGCGGCCAACGCCACCGCCTGCACTTCCAGACCCAGGCGCAGTTCCAGCATGTTGCGCACGCTGGCGACGGTGTCGACGTGCAGGCGCAGGCCCTGCCGGGCGTGTTGCTCCAGCACGAACGTGCCGATGCCGTGGCGCGTCTCCACCAACCCCGACGCCTGCAGCTTGGAGAGGGCTTCGCGTACCACCGTGCGGCTCACGCCATGCTCAAGCACGATGGTGGATTCGGACGGCAGTTTTTCGCCCGGCTTGAGCTGGCCGAGCAGAATGCGCTGGGTCAGCGCGTCGACCACGCCTTGGGCCAGGTTGGTGGAGCGTCTGCGCACAGGGGGTGCGTTTTCAATGGGCATCGCTAACGGGTCCACGGGGTTGGGCTGAGGGGAGCTTAACATCCTGCAGACGGACGGCGCCGAGTTGATTGACGAGGCGACCAACTTGTATGACAACCAACCTGATAGACCGGCATTACGCTCTCCCCCTCCTGCGAACCAGACAGGACTTCGCTGACACGCAAGCCCTTATAACGCTGGCAAATAACCAAAATCATCACCCCACAAGCGCGCTTATGAGAAGAAATACTCCCTGCACCGCATTGCGATTTATAAAAAACAACTTGTATGATGTCTGTTAACAAAACCCACAACCCGCATAAAAACAAATCAGGGGGCGTTTTCCATCGTGAACCATTCCAGTCGTGCATCCGCTGCACCAGAAACCGATTCGGTGCTCACCCGCGCCGTGAGCAAAGTGAAGGGCCATGTGCTCCCACTGTTCGTGGTCATGTTCATCCTCAACTACATCGACCGGGTCAATATCGGCTTCGTGCGTACGCACATGGAGCACGACCTGGGCATCGGCGCGGCGGCCTATGGCTTCGGCGCCGGCCTGTTCTTCATCGGCTACGCGATCTTTGAAGTACCGTCCAACATGCTGCTGCAAAAGGTCGGCGCGCGCATCTGGCTGACCCGCATCATGTTCACCTGGGGCATCGTCGCCACGCTGATGGCGTTCATCCAGAACGAAACCCACTTCTACATCCTGCGTTTTTTGCTGGGTGTGGCTGAAGCGGGCTTCTTTCCCGGGGTGATCTACTACTTCACGCGCTGGTTGCCCGGGGTTGAGCGCGGCAAGGCCATCGCGATCTTCCTCAGCGGTTCTGCGGTGGCGTCATTGATCTCGGGCCCGCTGTCGGGTGCGCTGTTACAGATCGAAGGTCTCGGCTTGCACGGCTGGCAATGGATGTTCGCCATTGAAGGCCTGGCCTCGGTGGCGCTGGGCTTCTTTGTGTGGTTCTGGCTGGACTCCAAACCTCATGACGCCAAGTGGCTGAGCCGCGAAGAACAGGACGCGCTGGTTGAGGCCATCGATCAGGAACAGCGTGACCGCGAAGCCCTGACCACGGTCAAACCGACCCTCGGCAAGCTGCTCAAGGATCGTCAGATCCTGCTGTTCTGCGTGTTGTATTTCTGCATCCAGCTAACCATTTATGCAGCGACGTTCTGGCTGCCGAGCATCATCAAGAAGATGGGCGACCTGAGTGATATACAAGTCGGCTTCTTCAACTCGATTCCCTGGTTGATCTCGATCATCGCCATGTACGCCTTCGCAGCGCTGTCAGGCAAGTTCAAGTTCCAGCAGGCCTGGGTCGCGGCAGCCTTGTTGATCGCAGCGGCCGGGATGTTCATGTCCACCACGGGCGGGCCGATCTTCGCGTTCGTGGCGATCTGCTTTGCGGCCATCGGTTTCAAATCCGCGTCTTCGTTGTTCTGGCCGATCCCCCAGGGCTACCTGGACGTGCGCATCGCCGCTGCAGTGATCGCATTGATCAATTCCATCGGCAACCTGGGCGGCTTTGTCGCGCCGACCACCTTTGGCTTTCTGGAGCAAACCACCGGCTCGATCCAGGGCGGGCTCTACGGCCTGGCCGGCACCTCGGTGCTCGCAGCCATCCTGGTGTTTTTCGCCAGGACCTCACCTTGCGCCGGGCTGACGTCGCCCAGCATTGCGCCCACCGCCAACGCCATCAGCAAACCTCTTTGAGCGTATTAAGGACCTTGCCATGAATACTCCCGTCATCACTCACTTGCACGTCATCCCGGTCGCCGGTCACGACAGCATGCTGCTGAACTTAAGCGGCGCCCACGGCCCCTACTTCACGCGCAATATCGTGATCATCAAGGACAGCAGCGGCAACACCGGCGTGGGTGAAGTGCCCGGCGGCGAGCGCATCCGGGAAACCCTGGAAGACGCGCGCAGCCTGGTGATCGGCCAGCCGATCGGTCAGTACCAACGCATCCTCAACCAGATGCGCAGCACCTTTGCCTCTCGGGACGCGGCCGGCCGCGGGCTGCAAACCTTTGACCTGCGGATCACCATTCACGCCGTTACCGCGATGGAGGCGGCGCTCCTGGATTTGCTCGGTCAGTTCCTCGAGGTGCCGGTGGCCGCTCTGCTCGGCGAGGGCCAGCAACGCGATGCGGTGAAGATGCTCGGCTATCTGTTCTACGTCGGTGACCGCACCGCCACGGACCTGGCCTACCGCAACGAGGCAGAATCCGACGACGACTGGTTGCGCCTGCGCCATGAGAAAGCCCTGACTGCCGACGCGGTGGTACGCCTGGCCGAAGCCGCCAAGGCCCGATACGGTTTCAACGACTTCAAGCTCAAGGGCGGCGTATTGAGTGGCGATGCCGAAATCGAAGCGGTCACCGCCCTGGCCGAGCGCTTCCCGGAGGCGCGCATCACCCTCGACCCGAACGGCGCCTGGTCACTCAAGGAAGCCATCCGCCTGTGCCGCGACCAGCATCATATTCTCGCCTACGCCGAAGACCCCTGCGGCGCGGAAAACGGCTATTCGGGCCGCGAAGTCATGGCCGAATTCCGCCGCGCCACCGGCCTTAAAACCGCCACCAACATGATCGCCACCGACTGGCGCGAAATGGGCCATGCGATCCAGTTGCAATCGGTGGACATTCCCCTCGCCGACCCGCACTTCTGGACCATGCAAGGCTCGGTGCGCGTGGCGCAAATGTGCAATGAATGGGGCCTGACCTGGGGCTCGCACTCCAACAACCACTTCGATATATCCCTGGCCATGTTCACCCAGGTGGCAGCGGCCGCGCCGGGCGAGATCACCGCCATCGACACCCACTGGATCTGGCAGGACGGCCAACGCCTGACCCGGAAGCCGCTGAAAATTGAAGGCGGCTACGTGAAGGTCCCGGCCAGGCCTGGCCTGGGGGTGGATATCGACATGGACGCCGTGGCCAAGGCCCACGAACTGTACAAAGGCATGGGGTTGGGCGCGCGGGATGACAGCGTGGCGATGCAGTTCCTGATTCCGGGTTGGCGTTTTAACAACAAACAGCCTTGCCTGGTGCGGTGAAACCGCTTTATGCAGGAGCGAGCTAGCTCGCTCCTGCCAATGGTAGGCGCGGCATCAAGGTCTGCGGGCATTTTTGCTCACAATCGGCTGCACCGTCAGCTCCACCCCCAATGCCACCATCAACTTCTGGATCGTTTCATAGCGCGTCTTGGACCCGCCTTTAAGGGTTTTATAAAGGCTCTCCCGATTAACCCCCGCCGCCTCGGCCACCTTGTTCACACCCTGGGCCTTGGCGACCTCAGCGAGTGCTTTCATAAGGATCTGCGGGTCTTGCGCCTTCATGGCCTGCGCAAGATAGGCGCTGATGGTCTCCGGGCTGTCGAGGAAGCGCGAAGCTTCGTAGACGCGGGTACCCGATGTATCAAGATCGAGGATTGGCATGTCCTCGGGTTTGAATGTCGATTCGCTCACTTCATCTACCTCTCAGGGCATCGAGGATCTCTTTTGCCCGTTTGATTGCTCTTTTTTGATCGGTTTTATCGCCGCCCCATAACATCAGGTAAGCGGCGATGCCCGTGCGTACAAAATAAATCCTGTAGCCTGGCCCGATAAAAACACGCATTTCGCTCAGGCCGTCGCCGACAGGCGCGCAATCGCCAAAATTGTTCTCTTCGGCTCGATCCAGCCGCGCCAGCACCGCCGTTTTTCCCCAGATATCCTTCATACCGTCGAGCCATGTGTCGAACTCGGGCGTCCTGCCGATCGTATTGGTCACAGATTCAAATGTAGCCTACTGGCTACTCCTTGTAGATGCCAGTGAATTTTTATTCCGTTGAGTGCCGCAAGAAAAAATCCTAGACCAGCATCCGCGCAGGCAGCCGAACGATACTATTAGCGCTTGTTTCCCTTGCGCTTAAAGCGCCCGGCCAGCCCTCCAGACAATTCCGACCTGAAGCTCAATCTGGCGACGCATCGCGATCGGGGCATGGGTATCTACACAACGTTGTAGCGCCCAACGCTAACCCGCTAACCACGATGCGCAGCGAGTTGATCTTGATCTTGATCTGGCTGTTGATCTTAAGCGCCCCGTTAAACCACGCTGGCCGAACGCAGGCGAGATGCCGAGTGGTGGGGCAAGAGCACTTTGCTTACTTTGGAGCTTTTTCCAAAGTAAGCCGCCGTCAGGGCGGAACCCTAAGTGGCTGTTACCTGAATAATGGATAGGTACTCAGTCTGATCCAGCATCCTGGTCGGCCCTGAGGCTGCCATCGGGGGCAAGCCCCCTCCCACATCGCGGCTTGCGCGCCCTTGGCCAAATCCGGGGCCGACCATTATAAGATATGGCCTGAGCCCGCCGCGCGGCGCCTACCGCCCTCTCACTCACTGGAAAAATTCTCCATGAAGCTCCCTGAGATCAGCACATTCATTGCGCAATGGCACTCGCTTGACCTGGGCCCTATCGCCGCCTGGCAGGTGACTCAGGACTGCGAAAACCACGTCCTGGCGTTGCTTTCACGCCTCGGCGCAGGCTACCGCCGTCACGGCAACTGCGCCATCCATGAAAGCGCCACCGTCGAAGAAGGCGCCGTGCTGAAAGGGCCGATCATCATCGGCGAAGGCTCGTTCGTCGCCGCAGGTGCCTACCTGCGTGGCGGCGTTTATCTGGGCAAACAGTGCATCGTGGGCCCAAGCTGCGAACTGAAAAGCAGCTTCATGCTTGGGGCAAGCAAGCTGGCGCATTTCAACTTCGTCGGCGATTCGGTGATCGGCGAAGGCGTCAATATCGAGGCGGGAGCGATCATCGCCAACTATCGCAACGAACTGGATGGGGCGGATATCAGGATCCGCTATGCCGATCAGGTCATTGAGACGGGGGTGAACAAATTCGGCGCCCTGGTGGGCGATGGCTGCAAAATTGGCGCAAACGCCGTTATAGCTCCCGGCGCACTGTTGCAGCCCAACAGCCGTATTCCGCGTTTGGGGTTGATTGATCAGTTCGCCTACGACTAAGCAGCGCCAGCACGATCTACCATGTGGGCGCGGAACAGGGATCACGCCACTTGCGCGCTACCCAAACGGCCTGTTTCAGATCATGCTGCGCCTCTCACTTCAAGGACGATAAAAAACAGTGAAAACCACCCTCGCCGCCTTGCTCCTGGTTGGCCTGGCCACTCCCGCATTCGCCAACGACAACCCCATCGGTTTCAAAACCACCAACCTGCCCGACGCACGCAACCAGCGCGCGCTGGAAATGGTCGTCTGGTACCCCACGGCAGTCCGGGCCGCTCCCCAGTTGATCCGAGACGACGCGGTGTTCTTCGGCGCTCTGGCAGTGCCCGATGCGCCGCCGGCCGGTGGTGAATATCCGTTGGTGGTGCTCTCCCACGGCTATGGCGGCAATTGGGGCAACCAGGTGTGGCTGGCGAGTGCGCTGGCACAGCGGGGTTATATTGTGGCGGCGGTGAATCACCCAGGCACCACCAGCAAGGACCGTAGTGCAGACGCAGCGGCGCAGTTATGGCAACGCCCCAAAGACCTGAGCCGCGCCATCGATGCAGTGCTTGCGCGACCGCAGCAATTTGGCGCGGTCGCGCAACACCGGATTGCGGCAGTGGGCCATTCTCTCGGTGGCTGGACGGTGCTGGAAATCGCCGGTGCGCGTTTCGACGCTGATCTGTTCGCCCAGGACTGCCTGGCACATCCCAAGCTGGGCGGTTGCATCGGCTACGCGCAGATGAACCCCACCGGAGCTGCAGATGGCAAAGCCCAACTGGCCGCTGACTTGAGCGACAAGCGCGTCGCCGCCGTGGTGTCTTTGGACCTGGGCCCGTCGCGGGGCATGACCGATGCCAGCCTGGCCGCGCTGCCCGTGCCGGCGCTGGTGATTGCTGGAGGCGTACCTTCGGAGGACATGGCTGTGGGGCTGGAATCTGCCGACTTGGCCAGACGGCTGCCGAAAGCATCCACGCAATACGTGGAGATCGGCGATGCGAGCCACTTCAGCTTTATGGCGCAGTGCAAACCCGGCGCGGCGGCGATACTCGACGAGGATGTACCCGGTGACAGCATGATTTGCCGAGACGGCGAGGCAGGAAGGTCCAGGGCGCAGATTCAGCAACAGGTGATCACGCTGATCAGCGCGTTCCTGGCACCTTGATCGGTGGCATCCTCGCCAGGTAAACCTTCCAATCCACGGTTTTTTAGCTGGTATCATTCGCGCCTTTACCTGCCAGGCCAACGCACATGAACCGCCAGAAAAAACTCCAGCAGCTTTTCAAGGCCAAAGCCAAGAAGGCCAACGCCAAGCTCGCGCCGAAAAGCAAAGATAAATACATCAGCAAGGCGGACCGTTTGAAGCTTGCGGCCGAGGGTGACCTAGAGTCCGTTACGCCTCCCGAGACGCCTGCTCAATAAGACGCATCGCCGAAGGCGTACCCGCTTCATATTTGCCCCAGATACGCCGCAGATGGCGCGCCGAACCAAAGCCTGCGCGCTCGGCGACGGTTTCGATGTCCAGGCTCGACGCCACCAGCAACTCGCGGGCCACCGCCAGGCGCAGACGGTGCAGGTAGTCCAGCGGGCTGATGCCGACATGCTCGTGGAACAGGCGCGCCAGGTGGCGGCTGCCGGTGCAGGCCAGGTTCGCCATGCGGGTGACGGTCCAGGCGTCACAGGGCGCGGCGGCAATGGCGTCCTGTACGCGATGGACAGCCGGGTGCAGGTGATTGCGTCCGGTGATCCACGGCGATAACTGCGGGTCAGTGCCGCTGCGGCGCAGGTACACCACCATATCCCGCGCGACGGCGCAGGCCAGTCGGGGCCCGGCGCGCTCGGCGACCAGGTGCAGCATCATATCGATACCGGCGGTGATCCCGGCGCTGCAACTGACCGGCCCATCGGTGACGTACAGCCGGTTTTCCAGGACCCGGGCCTTGGGTGCCAGGGCCTGGAGGGTAGCGCACAACGCGTGGTGCGTGGTGCACTGGCGTCCGTCAAGCAGCCCGGCGCGGGCGGCCGTCAGCGCGCCGGCGCACACGCAAATCAAATGCTCGGCAGAGGGCGCAAACACCGTTTGCAGCCACTGCACCAGGCTGTCGCTGGCGGATTCGAAGGCGCGCTGGCCGGCCTTGTCTACCTTCATGCTCGAGCCCACCAACACCACCAGGGTGCCGGGCGCCAGGCTGGCCGGCAAAGGTGCCAGGCCCGTTAACGGCAAGCCGATGGAGGTGTGCAGGGACGGCACCGGGCTGACGTACTGCAGCGCAAAATCCACCGCCGCCGGATCATCCATCTGCGCGGCCAGGCGCAGCACTTCGGCAGGCCCGGCCAGATCCAGCATCAGCACATTGGGCAACAACACGAACAGCACCGGCACGCTCATCGAGTCACCCCGCCAATGCCTGGGCGACGGTGACGATGCGCGCAAACCGGCCTTCCAGTACCAGCTCCGTACGCTCGCGAATCTCTGCCGGGGTGTACACGCGGCCGCTGCGGGCGTGGGTCATCGGGAACGTCAGCGTGGCCTCACTGACGAAATCGACGCTGAACCCGCTGTCCGAGGCCTGTCGCGTAGTGGTCTCGCAGCACTGTTCGGTCCGAATACCACTGATGATCAATCTGTTGACGCCCATCTCGAGGAGACGCGCGGCCAGCGGCGTACCGGCGAAGGCGCTGTGGTAGTGCTTATGGATGACCAACTGCGGATCGATTGAAAGCTCGCTCAATACCCTGACGTTACCCGATGCCAGCGAAAAGTGGTCTTGGTCCTCCACATGAAACACCTGCACCACCGGGATACCTTGTTGAACGCAGCCATCGATCAGGGCCTGCTGGTTTTCCAGGTAAGTTGGCAGGTCGTTTTCGGACCAGTAGGGTGCATGCCGAAATGAATGCTGGGCGTCGATTACGATCAGGGCTTTGCGGCTCATGGTAGGTCCTTTAGGCTTGGATTAGGGGCCGATGCTGCAAACCATGGTAAAGCCCTCAACAGGTTCGCAACAGGCGCAAGGCGGACTGGCTAAGGACCGATTCGGACATTCCAGGCAAACCTTGATCCGCTCGTTCAGCAACCGCTCAAGGCCACTTGAGGCCGTTCGCCAGCGAAGAACAACGGTCGCAGCCGCACGCCCACGCTATTGCCGATAAACGCAGCCACCAGCCACAGCCAGCCGTGCAGGCTACCCGAGGCGATGCCGCTGAAGTAGGCGCCGATGTTGCAGCCATACGCCAGGCGCGAACCATAACCGAGCAACAGGCCACCAATGACCGCCGCGATCAACGAACGCGCCGGTATCTTCAAGCTCGGCGCAAATCGCCCGGCGAGGCCCGCGGCCAACAGCGCGCCAAGCACGATGCCGATGTCCATGACGCTGGTGATGTCTTCCCAAACCGGTGCGGCCAGGGCCTTGGCGTTGGCCGGCATCTGCCAGAACGCCCAACTGGCTACGTCTACCCCCAGCCCACTCGCCACCTTGGCGCCCCACAGCGCGAACGCTGAAGTAATGCCCCACGGCCGCCCGGCCAGCGCCAGCGTGGCATAGTTGAGCAAGGCCAGGCCTATCGCCCCCCACACCAACGGCCAAGGCCCACGCAGGAAGCGGCGCAGCCCCGCGTGTTCGCTGGCCACGCCAGCCTCAAGCCCGCCATGACGACCCTTCTCCAGACGCACAGTCACCCACGCAATGAATGCGAACACCGCCAGGCTCAGGAGCAACGCCGGCAGTACACCGAAACTTTTGACGATTGAAACCGGCGGGAACGACGGCAAGGCAAACCACCAGTCGACGTGATGGGTAGCAATCAACGAACCGCAGATAAAGAACAGCAGGGTCACCAGCATGCGCGCATTGCCGCCGCCTACGGTGAACAGGGTGCCCGACGCGCAACCGCCGCCCAGCTGCATGCCGATGCCGAAGATAAACGCGCCGAAGACCACCGACACCCCGGCCGGCGCCACCAGCCCGACCACCGGCTGGCCGAACAGGGTCCCCGCGCCCAGCGCCGGGAAAAACAGCACCACCGCCACCGCCAGCATCACCATCTGCGCGCGCAACCCGGCGCCGCGCCGATCCTTGATAAACACGCGCCAGGCCGAGGTGAAACCGAAGGCGGCGTGGTACAGCGTCAGGCCCAGTGCGGCGCCGACGATCAGCAACCAGACTTGGCGCATGCCCACTGCGCTTTGCAGGAACAGGGCGCCTGCCACCAAGATGATAAAGGCCACCAAGGGCGCGACCGGCTTGCGTGCCGGCGTCAGGGAAACAGAGGTGCTCATGGGAATCTCGACGTGTTTGAAGGTGGCCAGTATAAACCCGGCGGGATGGCGGTCAGGCGCTGACGTTGCCCGCCTGGGTCTCGCGTGGGTTGATTGAGCTCCACGCGGCCTCAGCCAGCAGTTCACGATACTCCCAGGGGCTCATCCTGACCTTCGCCGACAACCACGCACGCGAGTAGCTTTCTGCCGCGCCAATGATCAGCGAAGGGATCAGTTCGGCGGGCAAGTGGCTGAAATGCTCCTTGCGCCCTGCCCCACTCAGCCAATCCTTGAACTGCTGGTTACGTTGTTTATTGCGTGAAACCAGCTCGTCACTGAACGGGCCATTGGACACGGCGAAGCGGCTCTGGAATACGAAACGCGCCCAGTCCGGTTGTTCAGTCACCCATTCTACGTAGCTGTACACCAGCGCGGTCACCCCCGCCTGGGCGGTATCCGCCGTTTGCAAATAACGTTCGCGCAAGCTGGCCTGGTCCTCCAGCGCGGCGAAGAAAAGCGCCGCGACCAACCCCTCTTTATTGCCGAAGTGGTGGTAGATGGCACCCACGCTGGTCTCGCAGCGGGCGCGGATGGTTTCGATATTCGTCGCTTCAATCCCCGCCTCGTTAAAACACGCCAGCGCCTCGCGCAGGATAGTGCGTTTGAGGTCGCTGCGCCGGCCCGGGAAGGTGCGCTCGATAAGGTCGATGGAATGCATGCACAGGGACGCCAAATGAACAGAGTCTATAGGTTCTGCGGGCGGCAGATAAAGCCTGGCTTGACACGCAGCGAATTGACGGAATATTGTTCCGTTACAGAATATTATTCTGTAAACCCATCATGAGGACACCCAATGAGCCAAGCACTCAGCATGTTCAACAGCGTAGGCCCTGCCGCGTTCAGCAACCTGGCCTGCCAAATGGCACCGTACTTCAGCACGATCACGCCCGAGATCGCTGAGTTGCGCCCCAACCACGCGGTGGTCAACGTGCCGTTTCGCAAGGAAATCACCAACCATCTGGCTTCGGTGCACGCGATTGCGTTGTGCAACGCCGCCGAACTGGCCGGCGGGATGATGACCGACGCGTCCATTCCCCCTGGCGCCCGCTGGATTCCCAAAGGCATGACCGTGCAATACCTGGCCAAGGCAAAAACAGACATCCGCGCGGTCGCCGATGGCAGTGCCATCGACTGGCAAACGGCCGGGGACAAAGTTGTGCCGGTGGACGTATTTGATGAGGGCGACGTCAAAGTGTTCACGGCCCACATCACCATGAATGTGAAACTCGCTTAACTCAGTGCCCCACCGCCGCAGGCCCATCGGCAGACCGCCGTCCCGGCTTGAAGCCATGGGCATGCGCCGACCACGCGATCACCAGCGCCACGCCCGCCAACAACAGCATTACCCAGGCAAACGAGGCCACACCCCAACGGTCAAGCAGTACGCCCCCCACCACCCCGCTGCCGGCAATCGCGCTGTTCCACGCCACGACATTCAGTGACAGCGCGACATCCGCACCCTCACCTGCGGCATCGGCCAGGGCGGTTTGCAGCAAGGTGGCGGCACCGCCGAAACTCAACCCCCAGACCGCCACCCCGAGGTAGATCACCGGCGGCTGGTTGCCTAGAAAACCGAACACGCCACTGATTGCCGCGAAGGTCGCCAGGCTCACCAATACCGTCTTGCGCAGCATCGGCTCGACCAGTCTGGCCGTCAGCCAGATACCCGCCAACGCGGCGATACCGAACACCAGCAGCACCAGATCCACCCGCTGCGCCAGCCCGGCCGGTGCCAGGAATGGCGCGATGTAGGTGTACAGAATGTTATGGGCAAGCATCCAACTGATGACCACGGCCAGCACCGGGCGTACTCCGGGGGTGGTCAACACCTTGACGAGGGAGAGACGCTGGTGCGCGGGCTGCGGCGGGTAATCCGGGACTTTCACCAGTACCCACACGATCAATCCCAGCGTCAGCGCCGACATCAGGCCAAAGGTGGTCCGCCAGCCCAGCAACCCGCCGAGCCAGGTACCCAGCGGCACCCCCAGGGACAGCGCAATCGGCGTCCCCACCATCGCCAATGCCAGCGCTTTACCCTGTTGCCCGGGCGCGACCATGCGCCGTGCATAACCGGCCAGTAGGCTCCAGGCCAACCCTGCCGCCACACCGGCAAAAAAGCGCGCGACCAGCGTGACGCCATAGTGGGACGACAGCGCCGTAATCGAATTGAACAGGAGGAAGCCGACGATGGTCAGCAACAGCACATTGCGTCGGCGCCAGCCACGGGTGGCGATGGTCATGGGGATCACCGCCAACACCGAGCCCAGCGCATAGGCGGTGACCATTTGCCCGGCCATCGACGGTGAAATCGCCAGGCCCTTGCTGATCAACGGCAACAGCCCGGCGGGAAGTGTTTCAGTGACGATGCAGATAAAGCCGGTCATGGCCAGGGCGAGCAAGGCGCCGATGGGCAGACGTTCGGATGACGCCGATAAACTGAGTGAGGGGGTCACGAGGGAAACTCCTTGGGCGAACTTAAATACTGATCGATACAAATGTTGCAGGCGAGTACAGTCGTTGTCAACGACTTATGTATCGACTAGTATTTATATAGGTATTCAGAGGACTCTCGCTATGGCACAAATGGGCCGGCCCCGTACCTTCGACCGTGAACAGGCCGTGGAACAGGCCATGCACCTGTTTTGGCAACACGGCTACGACGCCACGTCGCTCGCCCAGCTCAAGGACGGCCTGGGGGGCGGCATCTCCGCACCGAGTTTTTACGCGGCATTCGGTTCCAAGCAAGCGCTGTTCGATGAGTGCGTGCAGCGTTACCTGGCGACCTACGCCCAGGTCACCGAGTGCCTTTGGGACGAAACCCTGCCACCGCGCCAGGCCATCGAGACTGCATTGCGCCAGTCGGCGCGCATGCAGTGTGACAACGCCCACCCCAAGGGCTGCATGGTGACACTCGGTGTGATGAGCGCGCCGAGCCCCGAGAACGCCCGCGTGGCGGATGCGCTGACCCAGTCACGGGCACGCACGCGGGCCGGGATTGTGGCGTGCGTTGAACGCGCAATCAGCGGCGGATACCTGCCGGACACCCTTGACGCCGCGTCGATGGCGACGGTGTTTGACAGTTTCCTGCAAGGGCTGTCGATCCAGGCGCGGGACAACGTTCCTCATGCCGTTATCGATGCAGCCATCGGCCAGATCATGCAGACTTGGGATATCGCCGCCGCGACTGTCCCGCCCCATCGCAACGTTGCGTCATAGGGAAACCCAGCGGGTATCCGGTTATAAAGGGCAATGCTGATTCAGCTCAGCCGTCAGTCGATATTTCGGTTATGGAGAACGCATCATGTTCGCAGTAGGCGTGGCGCTAGTCGCAGTAGGCTTGGGCACCGCAAACCCTGGTTTTTGGATACCAGGCTGTGTCTTCATGGCGATTGGGGCCGCTCGAAGAGGCAATCGTCGAGACTGATGGCAGGGGTAAGTGAGGGCCGCATGACTCTGCACTGGATCAAATTAATGATTGTCGCTGTGTACTTTGGTTGACGGGGCAAATCCCACGCAAAAAAAAGCCTGCATCGCTGCAGGCTTTTCTCTATCTGGCTCCACGACCTGGACTCGAACCAGGGACCCAATGATTAACAGTCATTTGCTCTACCAACTGAGCTATCGCGGAATGCGCCGTATGTTACTGATTAAAAAGAAGAAGTCAAGCCTCCTCTGACATTTGTCACGACTGAACAGGCTGGCCGGTCGAAACCGCCTGCTCCCCGGCCAGCTCCAGCCACGCCCGGGCTGCCGGTGGCAGGTGGGCACTGGCACGCCAAGCCAGGGCGATGTGCCAGTCGGTGTGAGGTTCGTCCAGGGGGATCAGGGCAATGCCAGCATGCTGGTGCTTGTGCGCCAGCATCCGTGGCAGGAAGGCCACGCCCAGGCCGGCGGCGACCAGGTCGACGATAAAATCGATCTGCCCACTACGTGCCGTTACCTTGGGCACAACGCCCTTGCGTTCGCAGGCGGCGAGGATTTTCGCGTTGAGGGCGAAACCGGCTTCGAACAGGATGAACGCAGAGTCCGCCAGGTCAATGAAGTCGATGCGTTCGCGGCGCGCCAGCGGGTGGTTGATGGGCAGCACGGCGATCAGCGGTTCGTTGCGCACGGGCTGGTAGTCGAAACACTCGTCAACGGGCAGCAGCAGGGCCGCCAGGTCGACCTCCCCCGCTTCCAAGCATTCGCGCAGTTTTTTGCTGCCGTACTCGGTGAGTTCGATGTCGATGTCGGGGTAACGCGTGCGGTAGGTGGCAAACATTGCGGCAAACAATACGCCGCAACCCACCGGCGGCAGGCCGATGCGCAGCACGCCGCGCTTGAGGCCGCGCAGGTCGTTGATCTCGGCTATCAGGTCGTTGCGCTCAGCAAGCATAACCAAGGCACGCCGGTAGGCAATTTCGCCAGCGGCAGTGAGTTCGTTCCTGTGGCCGAGACGATCAAGCAATGGGGTGCCCAGTTCCTCCTCCAGCGTCTTGACCGCTTTGCTGACCGTGGACTGGGTCAGGGACACCACTTCAGCCGCCTGGGAAAAACCGCCCTGACGCACCACTTCGACAAACGCCCGCAGTGTTCGCAGATTCATCAGTATTCCTTTTGCGACTCGATTGCAGCGATAAAAGTTGTTTTTATCATGACAGAATTTTGCTTATCGTAGAGCGCTTCGCCGAGTGGAGCCCCTCTACATGATCATTTCGTCCGCATCCGATTACCGCGCTGCCGCCAAGCGCAGGTTGCCGCGCTTTCTATTCGACTATATCGATGGCGGCGCCTACGCCGAGCACACGCTGCGGGCCAACAGTTCGGACCTGGCCGAGATAAGCCTGCGCCAGCGCATCTTGCGCAATGTCGATAACCTGAGCCTGAAAACCTCGTTGTTCGGCCAGGAGCAGGCCATGCCGGTCATCCTCAGCCCGGTCGGCTTGACGGGCATGTATGCACGGCGCGGTGAAGTGCAAGCAGCCAAGGCTGCAGCGAACAAGGGGGTGCCCTTCTGTTTGTCGACGGTGTCGGTGTGCTCGATTGAAGAAGTCGCCTCGCAAAGCCCGCAGTCGATATGGTTCCAGTTGTATGTGCTCAAGGATCGCGGCTTCATGCGCAATGCGCTGGAGCGCGCGCAGGCGGCGGGCGTGACGACACTGGTGTTTACCGTCGATATGCCGACCCCGGGCGCGCGTTATCGTGATGCCCACTCCGGCATGTCCGGCCCGTATGCGGCGCAACGGCGGATGCTGCAAGCCATGACCAAGCCGCAATGGGCGTTCGATGTGGGGTTGATGGGCCGTCCCCATGACCTGGGCAATATTTCCAGGTACCTGGGCAAACCCACCCATCTGGAGGACTACATAGGCTGGCTGGCCAATAACTTCGATCCCTCGATCAGTTGGAAAGACCTGGAGTGGATTCGCGACTTCTGGAAGGGGCCGATGATCATCAAGGGCATCCTCGACCCACAGGATGCCAAGGATGCCGTGAGCTTCGGTGCCGACGGCATCGTGGTCTCCAACCATGGTGGCCGCCAGCTGGATGGCGTGTTGTCTACCGCCAAGGCGTTGCCGCCCATTGCCGAGGCCGTCGGCGATGACCTCACCGTGCTGGTGGATTCCGGCATTCGTTCCGGGCTCGACGTGGTGCGCATGCTTGCCCTGGGGGCCAAGGCCTGCCTGCTCGGGCGCGCCAGCGTGTACGCATTGGCCGCCGACGGGCAGAACGGTGTGGAAAACCTGCTGGATATCTTTGCCAAGGAAATGCGCGTGGCGATGACGCTGACCGGTGTCACGTCGATCGAACAAATTGACGGTTCCACGCTGGTCGCTACGTAATCCTTCAACTGCCCCAGCCAGATAAATGACGCCACGCGCTGTCGACTGTTTTTCGAGTCGAGGCAGTCAATTGATTCATATCGCTATTTATTAAATAAAACGATTTGGCACGAATCTCGCTCTAACACCCTTCAAGCAGGTCAAGCGATGACAAGACGTGTGGCAGTGCCCCGGCCTTATAACCCGGCGTAAAGCGGTTTAAACTGATCCTTACTGTTTTACGGAACTGAAGGAGCAGTAAGACGCCTGGCACTTGCCACTCTCATCCGCCTGTAAGACAGTCATGTGCTTAGAGGCCGTTCACCTATGAAAACACCCACCCAGACCAACGCAATTGACTTTGACAGTGCCAAATTGCAACGCCTGGGATTTGGTCAGCCCGCCCTCCGTTCACCTCGCCCCGCCACCCTTGGCCAGCTTCGCCAGCAACTTAACCAGCAATTGCAAACCAGCCTCGAGCCGGAACGCATCCTTGGCCTGTTCTTTCGCGAAATCCAACGCCTGGTGCCGCTCGATGCCTTGCAATATCGCCACGTCACCAGTGACCTGCGCCTGGAGTTCGGCCATCGCGGCCATCATTCGATGAGCTACACCTTGAGCCATGACGGCGAGCACCTGGGCGAGTTGGTGTTCCGCCGCAACCAGCGCTTTACGGAAGAGGAACTGGGCCAACTCGAATCCCTGCTGGCAGCCCTGCTGTACCCGATGCGTAACGCCCTGCTCTACCGCGCCGCCACCCGCAGCGCCCTGCGCGACCCGTTGACCGAAACCGGCAACCGGATCGCCATGGACCAGACACTGCAACGGGAAATCGACATGGCGCGGCGGCACATGCACCCGCTGTCCCTGTTGATGCTGGACATCGATCACTTCAAGCGCATCAATGACACCCATGGCCATACCGCCGGCGACAGCGTATTGCGCGCCGTGGCGGCGGCGATCAAAGGCCAGCTGCGCAACGTGGACATGGTGTTTCGGTTTGGCGGCGAAGAATTTCTGATCCTGCTGTCCAACACCGGCCGCGATGCGGCGCGGATGGTCGGCGAGCGCCTGCGCCAGGCGGCGCAAGCCCAGGACTACTGGGTAGAAGGGACGCGAATCGAATTGACGGTAAGCCTCGGCTGCTCGACGTTACTGGCGGCTGAGTCGGCTGAAAGCCTGCTGCGCCGAGCCGACAATGCCTTGTACGTGGCCAAGCGCGAAGGCCGTAATCGCCTGGCAATGGCGGGGTAACCCCCGCCATTGCCTGTGCATCACGCCTCGCTGGCGACTCGGGCCTGGCGCTCACGCACGAGCGCGGGGGCCTTTTCTTTCTCTTGTTCCAGTTGCATGCAACTTTCCAGGAACAGATACATGTAGTCGTAGCTCTTGCACACGGCCTGGCGCAACTCTACCTGCAGGGGCCTGCTCGGGTTCGTGCCGGCGAGGGTACAGATGATTTCCAGCGCTTCCCAAGGGTGTGCGTCATCATACTGGGCGTGCATCTTCAGCCATTTCATCGCACGCTTGCGCTCTTCCTCGGGGAAGGCAGCGGCATACACGCCAGTGGAACAGACCACGGCGGACCACTCCCCTGTCGCGCCCTCGATGGCGTAGTTGGTGGCGGCAATCGCGACGATCAATGAATCAGACGAGCTGGTGTGCCAGCACCAATGACTCAGTGCGTGCAACTCCGGTGGCACGTCCTGGGCCTGCAGGTCGTCGAGACTGACACCATGGGCACGCGCCCAATTCACCCAATAATCGGCATGGTTCAATTCAACGCGAATATTGCGCATCAGCCAGCGTCGCGCCATGTCCTCCCCAGGATGACGGGCAAATTTGGTCTTGGTGAGGTTCTGCGCCATGTACAAGGCAAACTGCTCCACCACAGGCCAGCCGCCGATCAGGTAGTGGCGCATGGTCCTGGCGCTGAGCGTGTTATCGCGCATGCGGTGGTACAGTTCGTGTTCGACAACTCGACGCTTGCTCTCGCTACAGTCCTGGATCAGTTGCTGGGCCCAGGCGGGGTAACTCGAGGCTTCCATAAGCGGGCCGGTTCTGTTGAATGTGTCGATCACTGTAGGGCTCCTTTTTAAGTGTGATGTACAGACCGGCAAGTTTCAGCGGAATGTACCGGGCGCCTTGAATAACAGGGGCTGCGGCCGCACGGGTCGGCACTGCAGGCGATCACAGGTAAACAATTGCGGGCGCTCGATCAGATAGCCTTGAGCGTAGTCCACACCTATCTCAAGTAACGCCTGTTCGATCTGCGACGTTTCAACAAACTCGGCAATTGTGCGTTTACCCATGACATGGCCGATGTGATTGATCACTTCGACCATGGCGCGGTTAATCGGGTCGTCCAGCATATCCTTTACGAAACTTCCATCGATCTTCAAGAAGTCTACAGGTAAATGTTTGAGATAGGCGAATGAGGACATTCCGGCGCAAAAATCATCAAGGGAAAAGTGGCAACCTAACGCCTTGAGTTCATTAATAAAACGAATTGCACTGCCTAAATTGGCGATAGCGCTGGTCTCAGTTATTTCAAAACAAATCATTTCCGGGGGAATGCTGTAAGTGCCGAATTTTTCACGCAAAAACCCGAGAAAATCATCATCGCCAATGGTTATGCCTGACAGATTAATCGCACACATGGCCATGGGTCGGCCCGGACGCTCGTGCATGCAACGGGCAATGATCTTGAATACGTTGTCCACCACCCAGCGATCCAGGGAAGTCATCAAGCCGTAACGCTCGGCCGCCGGAATGAAACTGTCAGGCAGGATGATTCGCCCCGCTTCGTCGTGCAGGCGCAAGAGTATTTCGATGTGACCGGTGCCCGCTTCGGTAGGGCCCAGAGGCGAAATTTCCTGGGAGTAAAGGCAAAAGCGGTCCTCCTCAAGGGCCATGTGCAGGCGTTGCACCCACGCCATCTCGCCAAAGCGTATGGACAGCTCCGAGTCATCGGCGTGATACACCTGCACCCGATTACGCCCCTTCTCCTTGGCCATGTAGCACGCCATGTCGGCGGCGCGCAGCGACGTCTCCAGGGTGGTGGGCGCTTGTGAGATATGCACCAGGCCGATGCTGACGGTGGTCATGAACGGCCGGCCCTTCCACACAAAGTGCAGGCTCTGCACGGTGTGGCGCAGGCTCTCGGCAATCTTCTCGGCCACGGGTGCCGGGCAGTGCTCCAGCAGGATGCCAAATTCATCGCCGCCCAGCCGCGCCAGGGTATCGCCTTCGCGCAAGTCCGATTGCAGCAGCGCGCAAATGTGTCGCAGCAACTCGTCGCCCGCGGCGTGGCCGCAGGTGTCATTGACCAGTTTGAATTGGTCCAGGTCGAGGAACATCAAGGCATGCCGGCCGTTTGGCTGGCGCACCACCTGCTGCAGCACCTGCTCCAGGCGGTATTCGAATTCACGCCGGTTGGCCAGGCCGGTCAAGGCATCGTGGGTCGCCTGCCAGGAAAGATTGGCGATGTACTGGCGCTCCTGGGTCATGTCATGCAGCACCAGCACCGCGCCACTGACCTTGCCCGCGCTGCGAATCGGCGCGCCCACCAGGGTCACCGAGACAGTGCTGCCGTCCAGGCGCTGTATCAGCTTGGAATGCTCACTGCCGCCACTGAGTTCGCCCTTGATGATGTGCTCGATCAGGGTGAAGCCGTCCGGCTCGGCGTTCTCATCCAGCAATTTGAACAACGCCGCCAGCGGCAGGCCCTGGGCTTGGGCCGACGTCCAGTGGGTCAGTGCTTCGGCGGCGGGGTTCATATAGGCAATCGAACCGTCCACGTCGGTGGTGATGACACCGTCACCAATCGACTCCAGGGTGATCTGCGCCCGCTCTCTTTCCGCTTGCAGGGCATCGGCAAACGCATGGCGCTGGGCCAGCAACTTGTGCGTGCGCAGCAGCGCCAGAACGATCAGGCCCAGGGCCGTGGCGAGGTTGGTGATCAACAGCAGGCGCAGGATCATCCGCGAACCTTCGCCCAAGGCATCGCTGAACGCCTTGGCGGCCGGTGTCACACCTTCGTTGATGGCTGTGATACGCGCTTTCCACCGCCGCACATCGTCGGCATTCACCCGATCGGCAGCAATGGCGTCATGCATTTGGCGAGCAAGGTCGTCCAGTTGCAACAGGTAGCCGTCGCCCACCGTCCAGAGTTCGATGGCTTTTTCCAGGTAGCTGAAATGACGGAAGTTGAGGTACAGCCAGATCAGGCTGGAGACGTCGTCCGGGTGGTTGCCGCCCTTGATGATACCCAGGCGCGCAGCGGGGATATCAGGGGTGGGGCTGTCCAGGGCGATGCGCAACTCGTGCCCGCCCTGAGGCACCGCAATGGCTTGCTGATACTTGAGGTAGGTGGCGGCTTCGCGATTATCGGCGTAGAGGGTCAGGTAATAGATAGCGTCTTTCTGGCCCTTGGACCACAGACTTTCACCTGCCACATAGCCACGCACCGCCGAGAGCACGTAGAGACTGACGCAGCCTAACAATGCCTGGAACAGTACAACGGCAATAAAGGGCCAGACAATGCCCAGCAGCCGTGGCGTTCCGAGAGTCCGCTTTTGCTTCATGAAGTCCCTTGCACATGCACAGCTCAATACGCACGCGAAAATCCGCTCCCGATAGCACAGCCTAAGCTAAATCAACGTACTTGTTGCAGGTGTCCATACAATTTGGCGTACAGCCCGCCATCGGCAATCAATTGCTGATGGTCGCCATCCTCGGCGATATGCCCGCCATCGAACACCAATACACGGTCAGCCTGTTTCACTGCCGAGAGCCGGTGGGCGATGATCAGTGTAGTACGCCCACTGAGAAACCGCGCCAGCGCCTGATGCAGGTTGTACTCGGTGGCCGCGTCCAGCGCCGAGGTGGCTTCATCCAGAATCACGACTTTGGGCTCGGCCAAGACCATGCGCGCGATAGCCAGGCGTTGCCGTTGACCACCGGAAAAACGCACGCCGGATCGCCCCACTATGCTGTCCAGGCCCAACGGCAATGCCTTGACGGTAGCATCCAGCTGGGCGATTTCCAGTGCCTGCCAGCAGGCCTGGTCCGTACGCTCGCGGCCCATCGTCAGGTTGGCGCGCACGGTATCGTTGAACAGCGCCGGGTGCTGCAGCACCACCGCGACGTTTTCACGGATGGTCGCCAGGCCGATCTCCTGCTGGCTCGCGCCGCCAAAACAAATGCTGCCAGCCTGCGGTGTGTAGAGACCCAGCAACAGTTGCACCAGGGTACTTTTGCCGCCGCCGCTGGCGCCGACAATCGCGACCTTCTCCCCCGGTGCGATGGCCAGGTTCAATTGGTCGAGCACCAGGTCGTCACCGTAGCCGAAGTCCAGGCCGCGCACGTCGATACCGACGGTCGCACGCCCACTGAAGGGGTCGGCGCCTCCCGCGTATTGCGGCTCGTCGGCGCGGGCCAGCAGTTCGTTGATACGCGTCAACGCGCCGCCTGCCGCGTAATAGGCGTATTGCAGGTTGAGCAACTGCTCCACCGGGCCGATCATGAACCACAGGTAACTGAACACCGCGAGCATCTGGCCGATGGACAGGTCGGAAAACAGCACGGTCAACATGGCTGCGGCGCGGAAGATGTCGATACCGAACTGGAACAGCAAGCCACTGGCGCGGCTGGACGCGTCGGTTTTCCATTGCGAGTGGATGGCATAGTCCCGCACCTCACGGGCACGCTGGCCCAGGCGCCCGAGGAAGAAACCCTGGCGGTTGCCGGCGCGCACTTCCTGGATGGCATCCAGGGTTTCGGTGAGCGCCTGGGTGAACCGTGAGGTGCTGTCGTTTTCCAGTTTTTTCAGGTGTTTGACACGCTTGCCCAACTGCACCGTGGCATAGATCACCAACGGGTTGAACAGCAGGATCAGCAACGCCAGCTGCCAATGCATCCACACCAGGATCGCTGAGGTGCCGACCAGGGTCAGCATCGCCACCAGGAAGCGGCTGAGGGTTTCGCCGACGAATTTGTCCAGGGTGTCCAGGTCGGTGACCAGGTGGGTGGTCACCGTGCCGCTGCCCAGGCTTTCATATTCGCCCAGGGAGATGCGCTTGAGCCGCTCGATCAGGCGCACGCGGATGCGGTAGACGATGTCCTTGGCCAGGCGTGCAAACAGCCGCGCCTGTACCACGTTGAACACCAGAGCACCGCAACGCAGGGCCAGAGTCACCATTAACATCAGACCGATATAGCCGGCAGCTTTCTGCCAGCCCAGGGGCAGCGCGTGGTTCATCACCTTGAGCGCGGCGTCGCCATGGCCCAACAGCACTTCGTCGACCAGCAGCGGTAACAGCAAAGGGATGGGTACGCTGCACAAGGTCGCCAGCACGGCGACGCTGTTGGCGATCCACAGGGATTTTTTGTGACGCAGGGCCAGGCGGCGGATTTCCGCCCAGGTCAGGCGGTCGCCGGTTTTTGACTCATCCTGCACAGGTGGCTCGCTCCAGCCATCGGGCGAGCAACGGTGACAACTCGTCCAGCGGCTGGTAGCCATTGGTGAGCAGCGCCAATTGTCCGTTGCGCTCGGCCAGCAAGGTCGGGAAACCGGCGATGCCCAGATCCTGCACCCAGGTGAAATCCGCTGCCGTGGCCGCGTGCTGCTCGGCACGGTCGAACTCGCCGGCAAACTCGATACGCGGAATACCGGCCTGTTCGGCCAGCTCCACCAGCACATGGGCATTGGTGACGTCGCGGCCCTCTACATAGAACGCCTGCTGGATCAGCCCCAGCAGCTTCCAGGCGCAATCGGGCGCCAGGCTGCGCGCAGTGACGATGGCCCGGCACGCAGGCTCGGTGTCATAGACAAACCCATCGGGCAACGCGCCTTCGCGCTTGAACGGCTGGCCGGTGGCGTCGGTCACCGCCTGCCAGTGCTCGAGGATGTTACGCCGCGTAGTCGGTTCCAGCGCCGCGCCACTGCCGGTGCGCAATCCGCCCACCACCAGGTGCAACTCCACGCCGGCCGCCCGGGCCTGCTCAACCAGCGCCTGCGCCACCGGGGCAAAGCCCCAGCACCAGGAACACATCGGGTCCATTACATAGAGCAGGCGCGCGGTCATGGTTCAAGCCTCGGAAGGGGTTTGCTTGTAGTTGAAACCAATCGGATGCGGCATGTTACGGGCCTTGGCCAGTTCGATTTGCTTCTGCCGGTCGATGGCGCTGCGACGGGTTTTCTCCGGCAGCTTATCCCAGCAATGCGGGCAACTGATGCCGGCCACGTAGTGCTCGGACGCGCGGTCTTGCACGCTGACCGGTGTGCGGCAGGCATGACATTGATCGTAGTCGCCTTCGCTCAAATCGTGGCGCACGGTGACGCGATTGTCGAACACGAAGCAGTCGCCCTGCCACTTGGTCTCTTCCTGCGGCACCTCTTCGAGGTATTTGAGAATACCGCCCTTGAGATGATAGACCTCGTCGAAGCCTTCGCTGAGCATGTAGCTCGACGCTTTCTCGCAACGAATGCCGCCGGTACAGAACATGGCGACCTTCTTGTGCCTGGCCGGATCGAAGTTGGCTTTGATGTAGTCGGGGAATTCGCGAAAACTGGTGGTCTTCGGGTCGATTGCGCCTTCAAAGGTGCCGATCGACACTTCGTAGTCGTTGCGGGTGTCGATCAGCAGCACTTCGGGGTCGCTGATCAGCGCGTTCCAATCCTTGGGGTCGACGTAGGTGCCGACCTTTTTGTTCGGGTCCACGCCTTCCACGCCCAGGGTCACGATCTCTTTCTTGAGCTTGACCTTGGTGCGGTAGAACGGTTGGTCGTCGCAGTAGGACTCTTTGTGGTCGATATCGACCATGCGTGGATCTTTCTTGAGCCAGGCCATCAGGCCATCGATGCCTTCGCGGCTGCCGGAAACGGTGCCGTTGATGCCTTCTTCGGCGATCAGCAAGGTGCCTTTGATGCCGTTGTCGACCATCGCCTGCAACAGTGGCTCGCGCAGGGCGACGTAATCTTCAAGGGTGACGAACTTGTACAGTGCCGCCACGACGATAGGTTGAGTCATGGGTAATCTCTCCAGGTGGCTACCCTCGTAAGGGGTGAACCGGATGCAAAATGACGCCGACCAGGCGACGCGGCGCGCATTCTAGCAAAACCACGCCGCCACCGCACCGACACGCAGCCGCTGATATGCCCTCAGCGGTGTGGGTTGCGTACGCCCTCCACTCGGTACCGCCGGCCACCCTGATGGCTGAGCATCAAACGATAGACACCGCGTCCACGCGCACCGGCGTAGCCGTGCAAATCAGCGGACCACAGTTGATCTGCGTGAAGATGCCAATGAACCGCAGCGAAACGCCCTTCACGCAAGTGGCCGAGGGCAAGGGCAATACTGCGGCGCTCGCGGCCCGATAGCTGGGTATCTGCAAGCCTGGCGGTGTCAATCATCATCGGCGGGGCAGCGGCTCTCGCTGCCGCCGGCGGCGCCAACGGCACCTGCGACTGTGCTTGCCGAGCACCGCGGGCGCGACTTGAACCCGCCACCTGCGTGGTCGCCTCGACCTCAAACGCACTTGGCCCTGCCTGCTGACCACGCGCGCCAACGGATTCAAGCCCAGGCCTTCGCAGCACTATTTCGTTATAACCCATGCGCCTCAACTCAGGCATCGGGTTACCACTCCCCTCCAATACGCGTTCGACAGCGGGCCGTTGGTCCATAGGTCCCGCGTAGCCATAGAGGGTCCCCTGACGTTCATGGACTCCAAGGAAAATGCCTCCTTCAGCAGGGCGACGCGCATAGGCAAAATTCACCAGCCGCTCTGTTTCTTCGTCACTCAACGACCCCTGCTGCGCCAAATTGATCGCCATCTCCGTAGTATCCCTGGCGAACTGCTGTTCCACTTGTTGCGCTGCACTGGCCACGGCCTCCGGCTGCATTTGTCGATAGGCACTCAGGCGGCTGGCACCAAAGAGTGCACCTCCCACCAGCGCGCCCACGGCAGCCCCCAAGTTTGCATTCCCCAGCAACGCTCCCACACCCAGGCCCAGCAAGACTAAAAACAGCAAAATTACAATACCGCCCTGTATCCGGGTATTTTCCACGGAGGCAGGCTGCAGCCCCATTGAATCAACGAACGTGACCGGGTTATTGAACGCCATGAGATAAGGATTGAGCTGCCCGTCATCCCCTGCGGGGTCAGGGCTTATCCAGCGTTGCAACCACGGGGCGTAATAGCGGAAACCGTAATAATACAAACCACCGCCGTCCCGCTCCTTGCCCGAATATCGGCGGGTTTTGTAGCTGCCCTCTACCGCGCTGCGTGAGGCCCACCACGCCGTCCCCCCATACGGAAAATAACTCTCCTGGCTCAATAACTCGGCTTGCTCGCCCAGCTCCAGACCATGACTCGATTGCTGATCCTTCAGGCAAAAACGCAGGGTTTCATCGGCGGCCCCCTCATCGAGTCCCAGCTCCCATTGCAAGACCTCAACCGTGCAACACGCCACTTCAAGGCGCACCACGTTCAACCGACGCAACGGCCGTTGGCGCAGTTCCAGGCCTGGCAGGTAATACACACGGGCCGTTTGCCGGCTGCCGGCCACCTGCTGGTGAGTGAGCTTGAGCGCACGCTGACCGTCGCCTGCATACACATAAGCCTCCTCATCCGAGGCCCCGCCCTCGCGCAAAATTGACGTAACGCGGGCCAACTGATTACGCACATTCCACGTCATTGGCACGCCGCGCTCCAGCTGTTGCTGATTGCCATTGGCATCAAAGCCCTGCGTCAGCTCGGCTACCGGATGCTCGCTCGACAATCCTCGGTTACTGCCCGTCGCCACTTGCAGGCTGCGGGTGTAGCCGACGCCACTGGACGGCACGTGGCGCAGCCGGGTCAGGTTGCCCCCCTCGTCATAGGCATAGTGCTGGGTGTAGTTGCGCCATAAACCGGTATCGGTGGAACCGAACGAAATACGCGCGGGCAGTGCCGGGCCGATGGCGGCGGCGGCACTCTCGCGACCGCTCGCCTGGGTCAGTTGGTACAGCGAGTCGTATACATAGCGAGAGCAAGCCTCCACTTGCGTGTTGTGACGCCATTGTGTCGGTTGCGCCCGATCCCGCAGGGCTGAAATATTTCCCACCGGGTCATAGTCGTAATTCAAATCCTGCAGCGGCGCGGCCATCTCATTTTTACGGTAAGCCATCAGCCGATGCATACGGCCATCTTCAGCCCGATAGGCGGACAGGCTGCTCACACCATTGCCCAGCAGGGCCGCCTCCACCTGACCGGCGGCATTGTAGTCGTAGCGTTCTATGACGGTCTTGCGCACACCGCTTTTCAAGGCGAGGTAGATATGTTTCGCCTGGCCATCCAGACCATAGGCAAAGTGGCGGCCATTACCCTTGGCGTCGACCTGTTTCAAGGTGCCGCCGAGGGCGTCAAACGTCCAGCGTGTGGTGTAACGCGCGCGCTCCAATTGCTGGTTCTGATCGGCTTGGGCAAGTGGCCAGTCAACCTCGCCGGCGGGCTCGCGAAACCCCCGCGTTTGCTGCAGCACCTGGCCGGTAATCCCGTACTCATCGTACACCTGTGTGCCCACCGGATCGGCATGGCGGACCAAACGGCCGCTGCGGTTGAGCGCACGGTGCTCAGGGGTTGGCAGGGCATACACCAGGCGTTCGACACAGTGGGGTTGCGCTTGGTCGGCAGGTTGTTCGAACACCGCCACCGGGCGCTGAAAAGCATCGTAGTCGTGGCGCTGATACGCACCCCGCCCGTCCCAGGCATGCAGCAGTTGCCCGGAGGGCGCCGACAGCATCAGCCGCATGCCGGCATCCACATCGTTGCGGCGGATCAGCGTGCCGGACAGGCTGTACACCGACTCCTGGTTCGCCTCGGTCAAGGGCACGCTCAATTTAAGGGCATACAGGCGTGGGTCCCACTGCTGCAGTAGCAGGCCGCTGGCCCCATAGACCTGGCGCCTGACACGGGCCGTTGGCGCAGCCTGGGGGGTATCGCGCAGGTAAGCGACGCTGCGCACGGTCAACCCACGGGGGTCGAATGCCGCAAGCGAGGGCGTGTTTCGATGAAGTGAAGCAGACATGATCTCATGACCTCAATTGCACAAAGGTCAGCAAAGCCTGGGCTCGTTGCCCTGGATAAAGGTGGTATCGGCGTATGGGTGCCGGCGATGCCTGTAAATACCTATACCTGGCCCCGTTAATCTGCGTGATAGCGTTTTTCATTGCCCGCCGGACCCGTCGGCGGACGTGAAGGAACGTATGAATATGCAAGCCGACAGCAGCTCCTTGCTCGCTCAACTGATTGATCACTCACGCCCTCCCGCCCCCGGCCGGGACGATTTCAAAACCGCGCTGCAGCGCCTCGACATTCGCTCGGTATTCGACATTGTGCGTCTCGGCGAAAAGGCATTTGCAGAGCAATTGGCCACCTGCAACGACGACGATGCCCGCGCGGTGTACCTCAAGGCCCAGAACGCTGCAGCGCAGCTGGAAACGCTGTTTCGCGAACAACAAGTCTCATCTCCCCCTCCTTCACCGCGTGATAAACGCAGTGTCGCCCCCGAAACCAGCGCCACCTACCAAGCCTTATTCAACGAAAACTGGCATCAGTTCTGTGCCAGTTCTTCCATCGCAGCGATCGATTCGCCGGCGGCCTACCTACGGGCGCTCTATCTGTTCGCCCTGCAACTGGAACAAAACGCCAAGGGCGCAAATGCGGTCAAGCTGTCGGAGCGACGCCCGGACCTCGGGGCATTGACGATCAACCAACACAGCGTGTCGGGCCAGGTGCCCATGTTGTCGATCGTCAACCAGATCCTGCTCGAAAATATCGCGCCGGGCACAGACGAAACGACCTATGAGGTGCTGAGTAAAACCTGGTACCCGTTTTCGCTGCCCTATCACTTCCACCATCAGCAATGCCAACGGCGCCTGGTGGGAGACAGGCCGGCGCTGGAGGAGTTGAGCTATCGCATCAGCCGCCAACTGCCCCTGGCGGGAGAAACCAGCCATTACGGGCAGGTCAGCGAACAGAACAACGAGGTCCAATGTCAGTTATCGGGGTTGAGCCCTGAACTACAGACGATGCTGAAAGATAGCTGGGTAGCCGCAACGGATGCGCAAAAGTTCTATCTCAAGTACTACAACTGGAAAACTGATTTGCTGGGACCGCAGGCGCTCACTGACTTTCTGCACCATACACAAATGGATGCCGGACAACTTCAGGCGCTGCTCGCACAACAGACGCAATCACCGCGCAAATCACCTCACTGCCAGCAGGACACCGGCCTCACTTACGGTGCGTGCTACATCAACGGCACGGCAACGCCCACTATCAGCCTGGACAACGGCACGCCCGCCAAGCTGGTCAACGTCAGCCTTGAACGCTTCGACAGACTGCAACGCATGATTCGCCTACAGCGCTGGCTGGGCGTGCATTTCGCGCAATTGGACACTCTGATAGTCAGCGCCATGCGCTGCGAAGGCACCAGAAACAGCGCGCTGCGGATCACCCATAACACCCTCCGGGCACTGGGGGTGTTTTGCTATCTAAGCAAGCGCTACGGGTTGCAAGCCGAAGAGTTTGCCGCCTGGCTCCATCAATTGCCCGTTCATGCCTCAGGCGACCGCATGTCGTTGTTCGACCAGGTATTCAATCGCGCCGGCTCTGCCCTGCGCCCCCTGTATCTGGACAGTGCTACGTTCGACGCTACCACCCGGCAACAACTGTGCACCGGGTTGGGCCTGCAAGACACTCAGGAGTCGCTGCAACTACTGATCAGCCCCGACCAGCCTGCAACCCGTACGATCGAGACGGTCAGCGAGATCTATCGACAAGCGCGCATCGCCCGCCTGTTTGGCGTGTCGGTCATGGAATGCCGACAACTGGCGCAAATGCTCGGGAAAGCAAACTTTCTCATGCAGTTGCGCAACCCAACGTTACGAAACAAGCCGAAAGGTGTGTCTGACTTTCTCGATATGCTCATGCACCTGGAATGGGCCAGCCGTTGGTTCAAGGAAAACGGCAGCAGCCTGGCGCTGTTCAGACACCAGTTATTGCTGGATCACAAAGCCCAGGACCCGGCCATCAACCTGCTTTTGAAGGAGTTCGCCAGCTATGACCAGGCCTCTCTTTCCAAACAGTTGCAACGGCTCACCCTTCCCAAGCAACCCGATGACGAACCAGCCAGCCTGCCTGTCGTTGACTGGAAATCCTTAGCCTATACAGCGTTGCAACGGATGCGCCTCGACACAACCATCGAGGCGGCGCTCGATGAAGTGCTCTCTTCCGTTAAAGTCAGCATTGACGCTACACGTACGAAACACTTGATCGACCAAGCGAAGTCTGAACTCAGCAATCTGCTGAGCACGGTGCGTAATGAGTTGTGGTCGTTGTATGGACGCCTTAAAAAAATCATCCAGGACGTCCCCCATGCGCCAGGCAACGCCAACGGCTATAAAAAATACGACTTTCACCACCATTTCTTGCGCTTACATGCCCCCGATGACCCGCCGCTGCAAACCCTCGCCTACTTGATACTGCGGTTGCCTCACGCCGCCGGTTTTCTGCAACTGCCCCTCAGCCCACATGCGCTTCATCAGTTTCTGGTCAACCCGCACTGGCTTGCGCGCGAGTACAAAGAGTCTTCGTTGCTGGAACTGACCCCGAACAACCTCTACCTCATGCAGCAGTTCAAACATTGCATTGACCGCAGTGGTGTAACGGAAGAACAGCTTCTCAACTATTTCGAACAAGCCAATACCCTGCCCAACAGCGCTGCGCAGAACGACAGTGACGAAACAAACGAGCGTCTCGCTCAACTTTTAGACTGGAGTGCCAGTGAAATAGATGCCTTCAGCAGCCAACTGAAACCGCCACGCATTACCTCAATGAACCGCCTGGACTGGGTACTGCGCTGTCGCCAAGCCAGCAAGGACACAGGCCTGCCCGCCAAGATGCTGATTAAAGCCAGCGAACTGAAGGCCGACTCGACATTTGCTGACTGGAAGACCGTCGGAGAAGCGGTCGTAAGTGCGCATCCATAACCTATTGACCCCTTATCCGCTTTCGACCTGCTCAAGGACTGATCATGTCTCACTCGTTTAATCAATTGCTCAATGAAAGCCTGCGCGACGCCATGCTCGCGTACTACCTGACCCACAAGGTACCTGGCAAACTAGAGAACAACATCACCCAGGCCGCCGACCTATACGAATACTGGCTGCTCGATGTACAAGTCAGCCAAGCCGTGCAGACCAGCACGGTAGCCTGTGCCATCTCCAGCCTGCAACAGTACATCACGCGCATCCAGCTGGGCCTGGAACCGGGCTATGAAGAGCGGCGCATGACCCCGGCACAGGACAAGTTATGGCGCGAACAGTTGCACACCTACGCACTCTGGAACGCCAGCCAGCAGTTGCAGTATCACCCCGCCAACTACTTGGACCCGACATTACGGCATGCCAAGACCGACAGCTTTGAGCAGTTGGAAAACGACCTGAGCCAGTATCGAATTCAAGCGGATACCGTCACCACGGCGGTTCACAATTACCTGGCCAGGTTCGAGGAAATCGCCAACATACGCACGATCAACGGTTATATCGACGCCGGCTTGAGCGACCTGTATAGCGGCACCTATTACTTCGTCGGTAAATCGAGTTCCGAACACACCTATTACTGGCGCTCCCTCGACCTGTCCAAACGCGCAGGCTCGGTACTTTTTCAGGACGCTTGGACAGACTGGGAAAAAATCAACGTGTCGGTCTCCGACGCCACCGCCGAGCAAAGTATCCGGCCGGTGTATTTCAATAACCGGCTATTTCTCATCTGGGCCGAATGCATCAAGCCCGCCGCCACCAGTTCCGTCAAACCGACGCAACCCGATCCTGCGGAAAAAAAACAGCAGACCGAATGGATCAACAGTCGCTACGTCAAATTTCGCCTCAATTTTTCTTATAAAAAGCACGACAGCAGTTGGAGTGCACCTAAATCCTGCATCGAGCAATACTGCGCCACCGAAGACGTCAACGCATTGACTGCAGCCTTTCTGAAAACCATTACACAAACGGTGGCAATCGTCGACAGCAACGGTCCCCCTGTACTGTTTTTAAGTGTGCTCGCCACCAGCCGTAAAGACCCTAAACAGCAGGAGCATTTTATTGGGAAATTTTTCCAGGCTGTCCATATCGACCAGTCCTTCAACATCACCACCATCGCCGACGGCGGCAGCCCCGAACGCTACAGCGTGCTGCCCGGCTCACAGGTGGCCGAGGAGATAAACCGACTCCTGGAATCCTTCGATCCGTCACAGAAGACAAAAGTGCAGGCTGTAGCAAAAGGTGAAGATCAAAGCGTCAGCGGGTATTACAGCGAGTTACTGCCTGACCGCGCTCGGCAATACCTCACGTTCTTCGCTCACAAAAACCAGGGTAACTTGCAGTTCAAGGTGACGCCCGCAGCCAGGCATTCGCTGACCATCACGCAGGAAACAAATATCGAAGACAACAAGGATTGGAACCTGGAAAAAGCTCGAGAACAGATAAAAGACACCGAACCCAGTGATGTTTCTTTTGATTCAAACACCAACGAGATTGTATTTTTCTCCACCCTCAATGGCGATTTCAAACAGTCCTACAGTGTCACATTAAAAGCAAAAGCGCCCAGGGACATTACGATCACGCTGAAAACAGACGACGCACTGGACAATCCGAAAACCACTCAGCTCAAACTGGCCTCTGGCTCTTACATCACCGGCACGACTGACGAATGGAACACGGACTTTTACAGCCTTTATTTTAAAAACCCGGTCACACACGAGGAGTTCCCCAACGCTGTACATGCCGAGAACGGATCACTGATCAGCCTGACGAACAACAACCAGATCGCAGGCGGCTTCTCACTGGCAGGTAATTTCATCGACAAGACGGCCTTCATAAATTTATACACCAGTGGAGGTAAACACATCGCTGTCGCCCTCAACCGCTACAGTCGATACACAGGGCTCAATAAAAAGAACTCGCTGCACGCACAAAATACATTGATCATCAAAAAGGCCGAGGTGACCACGTCCACATTACGTGCCTATAAGCACATCATCATGAGTGCAAATTTCAAAGACTATCCATTTACCGAGTTCATCAGCGCCAACTCACATCAAATCATCAACTATCAGAACACTGCCCACGAAAGCCTCCACGGATCGACCCCCGAATTAACCAAGGGGCATCGGGTCACGGCTCGTATTGCACTGACACAGGAGCAGAAAGAGTCCGGCATCACCCTGATACATGGGGTGGCGACGCTTGAGCCTGCCAACCTGGACTCGACAATCCTCGGTTATGCCCTGAAAGCGACAACCCTGAAACCGGCCGCTTCCGACGCTGACGCAACGCTCAACCAGCAACTGGCGCCGACGATCAAAAGGCATACGTCAGGAATACTCGGCACCGCCGAATTTATTGATTTCTCCAAGAGCGCCTCCACCCCACCGGCCAACATGCCCGCCACCGTTCGCACAAATACCTGTATTGCCGGCAAGCTGGCCCAGGCGGCCAATGACAGCCTTGATACGTTGTTCTCGTTAACGCCGAAAACGTGGCAAGAACCTCCACTCACACCCAGCGGAGCAGCAGCAGACATTGATTTTAACGGGGCTAATAGCAAGCACTTCTGGGAGCTGTTCCTGTACGTGCCCTGGCTGGTTGCCCATCGCCTGAATCAGGAGCAGCAGTATGGCCAAGCACAAGCCTGGCTCAAATACCTCTTCGACCCAGGGCGGTTGGCCGATCAGGCCAGCGAACACCCTGCATTCTGGGGGTTCAAAGAGCTTGTTCGTACCGACCTGCGCCCCGGTTCCGTCACCAACGACCCACACAAACTGGCGATGCGCGCACCCGTGCATTTTCGCAAAGCAATCTACCTGTTTTATCTCGATATACTGCTCAATCGTGGCGATGCAGCCTATCGACAGCTCACCCCCGACAGCCTCACCCAAGCCAAACTCTGGTACACACGAGCCAATCATTTTCTCGGGCCACGCCCCCGCGTCACCACCACTGAACCGTGGGATGAAATTACCCTCGAACACCTGACGAAGGAGCGCTCTAAAGCCCTGGTAAAACTGGAGCAGCAAACCCCATCAATCACTGTCAACCCTGCGACCGAAGCTACCGCACTGGCGTCGCTCACAGACACCGATAATCTGTGCCTCCCCTTCAATACCGAGCAAGTCGCACGCTGGGACAAGCTCGAAAGCCGTCTGCATAACCTGCGGCATAATCTCGATATCACCGGCAAGCCCTTGCGCCTGTCGCTGTACGCAACCCCGCTTTCCCCTCTCAAACTATTGGCCAGCCAGAGCAAAGGTGCCTTCGGCGAAGGAGGCGTGGCGACGTTCATTGACGCGCAAGTCGGTCATTATCGCTTTCAGACCATGCTGGGCCACGCCCTCACAGCAACTGAAGCCGTGATTCAATTGGGCAACACGGTGCTGAGCCTGATTGAGCGCAAGGAACAGGCTGAATACCTGGAGTTGCAGCAACAACAAGCCTGGGACTTGGCCAATATCGTCGTAACCCAACAACACCAGGCGTTGTTGATCGACGAAAAAAACCGCCAGGCACTCGGCGCCAGTCGGAGCATGATCGAGTCCCGGATGCGCCACTACGAACGCCTGCTCACCGAAGGCATCAGCCTCGCAGAAGCGAACGCGGGCCAACTCTACCTGATCAGCAGCGGATTCGAGACCGCAGGCTCCGTCGCCGCCGCAGCGGCCGGCATTGCGATGATGGCGCCGAACATCTTCGGTACAAGTAGCGGCGGGTGGCGTTGGGAAGGCCCGTTTTATGCCGCCCAAGCCGTGGCCCAAGGCATTGCGACGCACTTGCGCAGCACTGCCGCGGACCTGGACCGTACCGAGCAATTCAACCGCCGGGCGCAAGAATGGACGCATGCCCAGGATCAAGCCCAACTCGAACTGGCCCAGATCGATGCCCAATTACACGCCTATGCGGAGCAGGAAAAAGCCACGCGCCTGCAATTACGCCTGGCCGAGACCTCCCTGGCCCAGGCCTGGTCGAACTACCAATTACTGGCCAAGCGCTTTACCAAGGCGCAACTATATGACTGGCTCAATGCACAACTGAGCAAGTTCTACTACCAAGTCTATGACCTTGGCCTTTCCCTGTGCCGTACCGCGCAAGCGTGCTGGCAGTACGAAATAGCAGATTATGAGCGCACGTTTATCCAGCCCAGTGCCTGGAACAACAACTACCGCGGTTACCTGGCAGGTGAGGCCCTGAAGCTGTCGCTGTTGAACATGAATGCAGCTTACCTGAACCAAAACGTGCGAGACCTGGAGATCGTCAAGACCATCTCCCTGCGTCATCGCCTGATCGATTGCGTAGTCACCACGCCCCCCACCCGTACAAACGACACTCAACCCTCGACTACGCAAGACAAGTGGGCCGAGCATAAAAAACAATTGGTCGCTAAAGGCACGCTGTGCTTCAAATTGACCGGGACGCTGTTTGACGAGGATTACCCCAAGCACATCCTGCGGCGAATCAAAGGCATCAGCGTGTCGTTGCCCGCGACCCTGGGGCCCTATGAGGACATCAAGGCGATACTGACCCAGACCCACAACGAAATCGTACTGCCCACGGGCGCTCGACGCAGCGACATGCGTGCCCATCAGCAAATCGCACTGTCCACCGGGTTGGATGACAACGGTCTGTTCACGCTCAACTTCGAGAGCAACGATCGCTACTTGCCCTTCGAATACACCGGGGCCATTTCCGACTGGACCCTGGAGTTTCCCAACCCGGACCGGCAGAAAGCCGTGCTGGAATCCATCAACGATATTGTCATTCACCTGCGCTACACCGCCAGGGTGGCCGCTGCCGGCGGGGGTCAGGCATGAGCGACGACACTCACAACCTGCAGGTCAATACCCCGGCCCTGCCCAAGGGCGGTGCCGCTATCCAGGGCACCGGCAAGGGCTGGGGCGATATCGGTTCCAGTGGTACGGCAAGCTTTGAAATTGCGTTGCCGATCTCGCCCGCGCGCGGCTACACGCCAGCCATGTCGCTGACCTACCAGAGCGGCGCCGGTAACGGCCCCTTCGGCCTGGGCTGGGGCGTGCACCTGGGCGCCGTCAGCCAACGCACCTCCCATGGCGTGCCGGGGTACACGGTGCACGATGCGGTGCTGGGCCCCGACGGGCAAATCTGGCTACCGGAACGCGACGCCGAGGGGGCAATCATCCGTAGCAGCCTTGCATCCTTCAATGGCTTGCCACTGCCCCGCGCATATACGGTTACCCGCCACTTCCCCAGGGTCGAGACCCGCTTCGACCGTATCGAACACTGGCAATCGGCAGCTGACACGGCGGGCTTCTGGTTGCTACGCGGTGCCGATGGCAGTCAGCACTTTTACGGGAAAACCCCACTGGCCCGAATTGCCGATCCGGACCACCCGCACCATGTGGGGCAATGGTTGTTGCAGGAAAGCCTGAGTGCCCACGGCGAGCATATTTATTATCACTACAAAAAAGAAACCGATCGCTCACGCTACCCGAGGGACTGTCGAGCCCGGCATTACCTGGAGCGCGTCTGCTACGCCAACTTCACCGCCAGGGAGCAGGAACAGCTTTACCTCTGGCAGACCGACGATGAGCCGGACATGGGCTGGCACTTTCACTTGCTGTTCGATTACGGCGAACGCGCCCTCGCACTGGATCAGCGGCCGACGTACCGGAGAACCCGGGACTGGCCGGCACGACCCGACCCCTGCTCGGACTTTGCCTACGGCTTCGAGTTGCGCACCCTACGCCGTTGCAGCCAGATCCTGATGTTTCATCACTTCCCCAAAGAAGCGCGAATGGGCGCTGACCCGGTGCTGGTCAAGCGTCTGCTGCTGGAATACCGCACCTCCAGCCATGTCAGCCTGTTGAGCGCGGTGCATGAGCAGGCCTACGACAGCGCGGGCAATAGTGTGAGCCGCCCGCCGTTGGAGTGTTTTTACCAGTCGAGCCAGCTCAAGGTGGACCCGAGCCGCTATCAACCCTTCAGTTCACTGCCCGGGCTGCATGACAGCGATCGTTATCAACTGGTCGATCTGTATGGCGAGGGCATACCCGGTGTGTTGTATCGCGCTGACAAGAGTTGGTACTACCGTGAACCCCTCAGGCCGCAGCACACGAAGACCGGCGACGAGGTGATTTACGGCGCCGCCCGGGAGTTGGCGCGGGTGCCGGTCGCCGACAGCACCCGGCCCATCCACCAGGCGCTGGCCGATGTGGACGGCGATGGCCGTCTGGACTGGCTGGTTGCCCAACCTGGGATGAGCGGCTTTTTCAGCCTGGACGAACAGCGCAACTGGTCAACCTTCACGCCGTTCGACGCGTTCCCGTCGGAATTTTTCCATCCCCAGGGAATACTTGCCGACTTGATGGGCACGGGACGCCCTGACGTTGCCATGATCGGCCCGCGTAGCGTGCGCCTGTATGCCAATCGCCGAAAAAAAGGCTTCGAACCCTCCATCGAAGTGCCGCATACGCTCGACGACACCTTGCCGATCGTTTCTGACTCGCCCAATGAACTGGTGGCGTTCAGCGATGTGCTCGCCACAGGCCAGCAGCATCTGGTACGTATCCGTCATAACGAAATAAAATGTTGGCCAAACCTGGGTCGCGGGCGTTTTGCCCAAGGGTTTGTGTTGGCCACGTTGCCGTTGCGTTATGAAACATTCAAGGCGGCCGATGTACTGCTCGTCGACCTGAATGGAGGTGGCGCTACCGACTTGCTGTATTTGAGCAACACTCACCTGTGTATTTTTCTCAATAAAGGGGGTAACGGCTTCGAAGCACAGGCGATCAAAGTCCCATGGCCGGAGGGCGTGCGGTACGACGACCACTGTCAGGTCAACGTCGTCGACGTGGACGGCCTGGGCTGCCCCAGCCTGATCCTGACCGCCGCCCACCAGACCCCCGTACATTGGCGCTACGACTTTTTCAGCCAGAAGCCCTGGCTGCTCCTGGGAACCGACAACAACATGGGTGCTCAGGCCTTGATCAAGTATCGCAGCAGTGCCCAGGAATGGCTGGATGAAAAACGTGAGCGTCCCGCCAACGGCCAGCCTGCTGTCAGCCAGTTACCCTTTGCGCTGCTGCTGGTCAGCCAACAAACCCAACAGGACGCAATTACCGGCAACCAACTGACCCGACACTGGCGCTATCGCCAGGCTTATTACGACCGCACAGACCGCGAATTTCGGGGTTTCGGGCTGGTACTGCAAACCGACACCGAAAGCAACAAAGACGAACAACACTCCCAGGGTTTCAGCGCACCTGTGCGCACCAAGACCTGGTTTCATACCGGGCAATCCATCGACATGCCCACCCTCGGCCATAGCACTCACGACCCACAGGCCAAGGCCATGGGCCGCACGCTGGTCAGCCGATACAAGGCGACGTCCGGGGCACAACCGCTGGACCATCACGACGACTTGATCAGCGATCCTGCGCCATCGCTGGCACGCGAAGTGGCACGCGCACTCAGCGGCAGTGTGCTACGGGTGGAGGTGGCAGCGGCGGATCCGGCACAAGGCACCGTGCCCTATTGCGTCAAGCAACAGCGTTATCTGATCCGCGAACTGGCGCCGAACAGTGCCCATACGCCCTATGCCCGGCTACTGCCATTGGCCCTGGAGTCGATCACCTACCAATATGAAGGGGTGAAAGACGATCCCGTCTGCCAACACCAGATCAACCTGCGCTGGGATGCCTATGGCTGCCTGGTGCATGGCGTCACCCTGCATTACGCCCGCCGTACGAGCGCCTCCAGCTTACCGCCCGCCGTGCTGGTCGATGAACATCACAAGCGCTGGTGGCGCGACACCCATGACAGCGCGCAGCAGTTCTATTACCTGAGCGAAACGCTGGCACAGCACATTCATCTGGACGACGCACAAAACTGGCGTCTGGCGTTACCGTACCGTCAACGAAACAATGCCCTGGTGCTGGGCAAGGCACCGGCGGCCGGCGGGCTAGACCTTGGGCGTATCGCCTATGAAGGGTTCATCGACAACCGCGACGGGCCATTGGCCGCTGGTGCCAAACGCGAACTGAGCGGCTTGTCCGTGCAGCGTTATCGACAAGCCGGTGGCTTGGGTAAAACCCTGGAGCCCGGCGACGCTACAGCCCAGGCTTTGACCGATTACCTGGAAACCGCAGAGCTGGATGACAACGCCCTGAATGCCTACAAGGACATACCGGCGATGCCCAACCAACCTGCAGTTGATCTGGTAAAAAAGCTCAGCGACAGCGGCTATCACACCCTGGAGCTGTTTTTTCTATTCGACGGCGAAGTGCCGCCCAAGGAAAATCGCTTATGGTCGATTCGCCGGCACTTTCCCCGCTATGGCATGGCCACCCAGTTTTATCGGTTAAGGGCGCTGCGAGCCACCGAGGCCCATGGTGAAACAACGCTCAGCTATGACGCCTGCGTGTTGCAAACCGTGCGTGTGAAAATGCCCGATGGTTGTGTGACCAAAGCCGAATACGACTATCGATTGCTGCTGCCGACAAAAATCGTCGACCCCAATGGCAATATTCAAGAAGCACTTTATGACGGTTTCGGGCAACTGCTCGTCAACACCTTTCACGGTCACGAACACAACCGCAAAGTAGGTTTCGCCGCCTTGGAGAGCTACCGCCCGCCCAAGGATGTAACGCCCGGGTTTGCCATAGAACACGCGCAAAGCGTGTTGCAGAGCATGGCCAGCCTGCACTGCTATGCCCCATTCAGTTGGATGGGCACGGTCGACATGGCCCTGGTCAAGCCAGAGTGGGTCGCCGCAGCCTATTTGCTCCCCAGCGGGCATATCCGCGCGAGCGCGAGGATGCGTCTGGGCCCACCGGCGCGCCAGGGGCTCAGCGACAGCGACAAACAACTCAAGGCGTTGATCGACAAAGCCAGCCGGACACCGGTACATGGGCTCATGTTGCAAGCCGACCGCTACCCGGACGATGCCGCCCGACAGATCCGTATGACCTTGACCTGTTGGGATGGCTTCAGCCGTACCTTGCAGACCAAGCAAAAGACTGAGCCAGGCCTGGCCAATGCGGTTGATGACAAGGGCAATTTGCTGGTCGACAGCCTACCCGATACGGTACCCGGCACCTTCAAGAAACAGCTGCGCCACGTGCAAGCCGACCCCCGCTGGCGCGTCAGCGAGCGTGTCGAATACAACAACAAGGGCCTGGTCATTCGCGTCTACCGCCCCTACTTCGCCGACAAGCACGCCTACGTCAATGATCAATCCATGCGCGAGCTGGGCCACAGCGACCGACAGTTCTACGACCCCCTCGGGCGCCCGACAAAGACACTGACCGCAGGAGGATTCATGCGGCGTACCACCTATTGGGCCTGGTACACCGTCAACGAGGATGAAAACGATACCTACGAAGAACTGCAAGCTGCCGCCTCCAAAGCACTGACTGACGAGCGATAAGGGCCCGGCTGATCGGATAGGTGCACTCCAGTTTTTGATCGTTCCCACGCCTGGGAACGATCACCGCAGGCTTGAATCCGTGGCCGCCCGGCAGGACGGCGGCCCATTCATCCTCCTACCTGGACCGCGGGCCTCGGCGCCAGCCCATCGCCAAGGCCGAGTACCCGCCCCTGGCAAACTGCACGAAAAAGCCACGCCATTCGGTCAGCGCAGAAAACACGCCGCGGGCCGCCATCACAAGGTTTTGAGTGACCCGACCTTGGGCCGCCATGGGCAAGCCCGTCAACGAAACAGCCAATGCTTCGACACCGCGCGCGGCCCAGTGCGTCCACACCTGATTGAACATTCGGCTCAGCCCACCGTGCGCCGTCGCGGCGGGGTCCGGCAGCTGCAGGGTTTGACCATGGATATCTTGGCTGGCCGTCGGGTGACCGCCACGAATCATCGTTCCCATTGCTGCATCGTAGGCTTCTATCAGAGGTGAGACATTGGGTTGCATCAGGGCGGGTACTTCCCCGCCGTACATCGCATTGGCCACGGTTGCAAGGCCATAGGCCGCCGTCGCTCCGGCGGTGCGCGTAACCCTGCCCCGCAGCGGCGTGCTGCCCCAGGAGACGCCGGTACCGTGGCCACGGATGATCTGCTGCACAAGTTCCCTGGAGAGCGCGCGGACATGCCCGCCCAAGCGCTGGACTGTCACCGGGTCCCAGCTGTGCTCGGCTTGATCGCCTATCGAGTCGCCATACATGGCATACCCCATACCTGCGGCACCTGCAAAAATAGCACCGATATGTGGCGCATATTGCGTCCAATTACCGGCGACACCCGTACTCATATGCGCCGTGGACACTGCATCCAGCGCCGCGACGGTAATGCGCAGGATTTGGTTGCGTTGCGCCGTCGGTTGGATAGTGCTGAAGACTGCCAGATCGACGCCCGTCCATAAGGTATTGGAAATATAGGTGGATAAACCATCGCGAATCGCGGCCGATGCACCCGCCTGCATCCTGGGTCGAGCAATACGCGCTATATGCGCGAGCCTGCGACTGATGGAAAGCCTGCGCAGTTGTGTCTGCCGAGGCTGCTCCAAGGCCGGAGTCGACGTCAGCCCATGCTCATCGACTTTCGTGACGGGGTTACCGCCCACCATGGCGTACGCATTCAAACCATCGGCATCGCCGGCCGGGTCCGGGCTGATCCAGCGACACAACCACGGCGCGTAATACCTGAAGCCGTAGTAGGACAGCCCACTGGCATCGCGTTCCTTGCCCGAATAACGGATGAATTTATAGCTCGCCTCGCTGGCGCTTTTCGCCGCCCACCACGCGGTACCGCCGTAGGGATAATAGCTTTCCTGACTCAATAGCTGCGCCTGCTCGCCCAGCTCCAGTGCGCTGCTGCCCAAGTGGTCCGACAAACCGTAACGGATCTGCACCGCCTGGCTGTCGCCCGAGGGGTGACGATCCCAGGACAGTACCCGGATGGTGAGCGTACCGACATCGATGTCGAGTACATTCAATTGCTCCCCCGTTGCACTGTCATGGCGGATCTCCAACCCTGGCAAGTAACGCACCTGCGCCGTATGCACCACGCCCCTGGCCTGGGTTACCCGGCGCTTGAGGATGCGCCTGCCGGTCGCATCGTATGCGTAGCGTTCCTCATCGTCGTTTCCTCCCTCGCGCAGCACCTGCGTGAGGCGCACCAGCTGATTGCGCACATCCCAGCCCATGCTTTGCCCGCCCTCCAGTGCTTGCAGATTGCCATTGCGGTCAAAGCCCTGCCCCAACCCCGGCACGCCCCTGCCATCGGCCTGCGGCACGAAATGATTGCTGTCGGCGGCCACACTCATCTGGCGCGTGAACCCCGTGCCGCTGCTGGGCACGTGCTGCAACTCAAGCAAATTGCCGGCCTCGTCATAGCTGAACTGCTGGGTGTAGCGACGCCAGACGCTGTCGTCAGCCGAGCCGAACGCCACCCTCGCTGGTAACGTGGGGCCACCCTTGTTGCCGGCGGTTTCACGCCCGGTGGCCTTGATCAATTGCGATAACGTGTCGTACTCATAGACGCTGCCCGAACTGATCCGGGTGTTGCTCGACCATTGTGTCGGCTGGGCAAGATCGTCGATCCGCACAACGTTGCCGATGCCGTCATAATCGTAAGTCAGATCTTGCAGCACTGTGCCCGTCGGCCCTGGCACACGGGCACTCATCTGCCGCAAGCGACCATCGACTTCACGGTAATGCAGGGTACGCACAACGCCGTTCCCGGCATGTTCGCTGATCACTTGGCCCGCCGCGTTGTAGCGACGCTGGCCCATCAACTGCGTACGCACGCCGCCCGTGGGCGAAACAAAGACGCTCGCCGGCTGGCCGTCAACGCCATAGGCATACTCCAGGCGATTGTCCTTGGCATCCGTGTGATGCAGGCGTTCGCCCAGCGCGTTGAAACCCGTTGATGCCTGGAAACGCTCGGGTTCCAGGCGTGCGTCGTGTTGCGCATCGGCAGGCGGCCAATCCAGCGCAGCCGTCGCCTGCCGGAAACGTCGAGTCTGCTGGACGACGTCTCCATGCAGCCCATAAAACTCGTGGAACAACGAACCGCCACCGTCATCATGCCGAATCACCTGGCCACAGCGGTTGCGTACGGCCTCTTCGTACGAGTGGGGAGCATAGACAATACGTTCGACACAGAGTGGTTGCTCGTCATTGGCCGCTTGCTCGAACACGGCGACGGGCCGCACGTATTGATCGTAGTGATGAGCCTGATAAGCGCCCCGCCCATCCCACTCTTCCAGTAACTGCCCAGCCTCACCCGGCAACATGAGCCGCCAGCCGGCATCCGCGCTGGCAACGCGCAACGCATGCCCGCCAAGGCTGTAGACCGTGTGTTGACTGGCCTGAGTGCCGGCCTGTGAACGCGACAATTGCCACAGGCGCGGATCCCACTGCTCAATCATCAAGCCGGAACTGCCAAACACCTGACGATGAATGCGCGCCTGCGGTTCAACCTTTGCGCTTGAGCGGTGGTAATCGACGTTACGAACAATTAACCCACGCGGGTCGATGGCGACCAGGGACGGCGTGTGTCGATGGAGGGAATAAGACATGACCTCAAGACCTTATTGCTGAATAAGTAGTCCTGAAAGCCTAAGGATGGGGGGTTGAGCAAGGTGGTGCTGGAGGATGTTTTGTGTGTCCGGGTACTGGCATCGCCCCGACCCACTCACGCGGGTCGGGGCCACACTCAATGCCCGCCGGCGCAGGTCGGCGAAGGCGGTGCCGCGTCGACCTTCGCCCATTCCTCAGGCGTGTAGGTGTGCAGCGCCAGCGCATGAAACTCGCTCATCAGGTCACCCAGGGTGGCGTAGACCTTCTGGTGGCGCTTGACGCGATTAAGCCCCTCGAACTGCTGGCTCACCAGCACGGCCTTGAAGTGGGTCTGCAACCCACGGCTGTGCATGTGGCTCTCGTCCAGCACATTCAAGTGATCCGGGGCCAGGGCGGCAAGCGCCGTTTCGATACGCTGTTGCATGGTCATTCCTGCTTACTTCTTCTTGGCCGGTGCGGCGGCTTTTGGCGCCAGCTCGTTGGTCATGTCTTCCAACAGCTTGTTCACCACCGGTACCGCGCTTTCCAGCTTGGCCTGGGTCATCTGGGCCGATTGCTGGGTCAGTTGCGGCATTTTTTCCAGGACTTTCTTGCCCAGAGGCGACTGGTAGAACGCGACCAGGTCCTTGAGCTCGGATTCGCTGAAGTTGGTGGTGTAGAGCTTGACCATGTCCGGTTTCAGCTTCGGCCAGCCGATGGCCTGGTCCAAAGCGGCGTTGGCTTTGGCCTGGTAGCTGTCGAGTACGGACTGCTTGGCGGCAGGCGCCTTGGTCTGTTCGAAACGCTGGGCGAACATTTGCTGCACTTGCATGTACACCGGGGTCCCCAGCTTGTCAGCGTGGGCCAGGGTAAGGAAGGCTTCGGCACTGGCGTTGTGGCTGGCGGTATCGGCAAAAACCTGGCCGCTGGCGCAAACCAGAGCAACCGCGGTACAGATGGCACGAAGACGAGTCATCGAGTTTCCTTTTCTAGCTGGCGAGGTCTTACCCCCAAGGGCGACCATTCTGCGCCTAAAAAACCTCGCGGCTCAACCCCGGGCCGTGTCAGGTGTGGTTTGATCGATGAAACGTCTTTTATGGAACCCCCTTGGCCAATCACAGCCTAAACTGCGCAAACGAACCTGAAGGAGTGTGCCCGATGAGCCGTATCGAAACCGACAGCCTGGGAGAAGTCCACGTCCCGGATGACGCTTACTGGGGCGCCCAGACCCAACGTTCGCTGGTGAATTTTGCCATCGGCGAGCAGCGCATGCCGCTGGCGGTCCTGCATGCCCTGGCGCTGATCAAGAAGGCCGCTGCACGGGTCAACGACCGCAACGGCGACCTGCCCGCTGATATCGCCCGCCTGATCGAACAGGCCGCCGATGAAATCCTCGACGGCCAGCACGACGACCAGTTCCCCCTGGTGGTGTGGCAGACCGGCAGCGGCACCCAGAGCAACATGAACGCCAACGAAGTGATCGCCGGCCGTGCCAATGAACTGGCCGGCGGCAACCGCGGTGGCAAGAGCCCGGTGCACCCCAACGACCACGTCAACCGCTCCCAGAGTTCCAACGACTGCTTCCCCACCGCCATGAGCATTGCCACCGTGAAGGCCGTGCACGAGCAGCTGTTGCCGGCCATCACGGTGCTGTCCGGCGGCCTGGCGGAGCTGGCGGCGCGGCACATGAAGCTGGTCAAGACCGGCCGCACCCACATGATGGATGCCACGCCGATCACCTTCGGCCAGGAACTCTCGGCGTTTATCGCCCAGCTCGACTACGCCGAACGCGCCATCCGCAGCGCCCTGCCCGCCGTGTGCGAGCTGGCCCAGGGCGGTACGGCCGTTGGCACCGGGCTCAATTCGCCCCATGGCTTTGGCGAAGCGATTGCCGCCGAGCTGGCCGCACTGTCGGGCCTGCCGTTCGTCACCGCGCCAAACAAATTCGCCGCCCTCTCCGGCCATGAGCCGCTGGTGACCTTGCACGGCGCGCTGAAAACCCTGGCCGTGGCCCTGATGAAACTCGCCAACGACCTGCGCCTGCTCGGCTCCGGCCCGCGCGCGGGGTTGGCAGAAGTCAAATTGCCAGCCAACGAACCGGGCAGTTCGATCATGCCCGGCAAGGTCAACCCGACCCAGTGCGAAGCCCTGTCGATGCTGGCCTGCCAGGTGCTCGGCAATGACGTGACCATCGGCATCGCCGCAAGCCAGGGGCACTTGCAGTTGAACGTTTACAAGCCGGTGATCATCCACAACCTGCTGGAATCGATCCGCCTGCTGGCTGATGGCTGCAACAACTTCCAGGAACACTGCATCGCCGGCCTTGAGCCTGACGCCGAACACATGGCTGAACACCTGGAACGTGGGCTGATGCTGGTGACCGCCCTCAACCCGCATATCGGCTATGACAAATCCGCGCAGATCGCCAAGAAGGCCTATGCCGAAGGCCTGACGCTACGGGAGGCGGCGCTGGAGCTGGGCTACCTCACGGACGCAGAGTTCGACCAGTGGGTACGCCCGGAAAACATGCTGGAGGCCGGGCACTAAGCGCCAACGGTTACCGGTGATCAAAGGTGGGAGGCTTGCCCTGATACCCATTGTAGGAGCGAGCTTGCTCGCGAAAAACTCACAGGCACCGCGTTCGTTCAGAAAGCACGCGTTATCGTTAACGTTTTTCGCGAGCAAGCTCGCTCCTACAGAGGGCACATTTGCACCGGGCTCGGCACAAGATGCCGGCCGGCTCCAAGGCCGCCGCGCTTTTGCTTTTGATCTTAGGCGCCCGGTCAATGGCCGTTACTGAATAATGGATATGTACTCGGTCTGATCCAAAATACTGGCCAGCCCTGAGGCCGCTATCGGGGGCAAGCCCCCTCCCACATTTGGCTCTTCATACCCCTAGACCAACCGCGCACGCCGAGCCTTGAGCCCCGCCACCAGCGACGGCGCCAGCGCCACCATCGCCGAGCCCATCACCACCACCAGCGCGCCAAAATAGCCCAAGGCGTTGATCGCTTCAGCCTGCACAAAATCCGGCCACAGCCACGCCGCCAGTGCCACCGCCACAAAGGTCACCAACGGCGTCAGGGCCAGGGTCGCACTGACCCGCGACGCCTCCCAATGCGCCAGCGCCTCGGCAAAGGCGCCGTAGGCCACCAGCGTGTTCATGCAGCACGCCAGCAGCAGCCAGCCTTGCAGCGGGCTCAGTTGCAGCGCTTGCAGCGGATGCGCCCACGGCGTGAGCAATACCGCACACGACAGGTAGATCACCATCATCACCTGCAGCGAATTCCACACGGTCAGCAACTGCTTCTGGCCCAGGGCGTAGAACACCCAGATGCTGGTCGCCAGCAGCACCGTCAACACGCCGGCGGTGTAGGTGCCCATCGAGGTCAGCAACTCAGCCAGGCGCTGGTTGAAGAACAACCCGAAGCCAATGATCAGCACCATCAGCCCCACGCCCTGCCCAAGGCTGAAACGCTCCTTGAACACAAATACGCTGGCAACCATCAGAAAGATCGGCCCCATCTGCACCACCAGTTGCGCGGTACCGGGACTCAGCATCTTCAAACCCACCAGATACAACACATAATTGCCCACCAGCCCGCACACGGCCATCGCCACCAGCCAGCCGCCCTTGGGGCCAAGTACCTTGCGGCTGGGCAAGCGCCGGGTGAACGCCAGGTAGATAAACAGGCAACTGCCCGCGACGATCAGGCGAAACCAGGTCACCGTGATCGGGTCCATCACCTGCAATACCTGTTTGAGCTTGATCGGTAGAATGCCCCAGAGCAGCGCGGTCAACAGGGTCAGGAGAAAACCGTAGACCCAGCGGCCCGAAGAGATGTGCATGAGTGCCCCAGATGCCAGAGGAAGTGGAACGGGCATTCTAGGGGCATGCGGTGCGCTTTGGGTACCGCGCTGTGTTCAGGGCACGCCCATCACCAGTATCCCGCTGCCGCTGACGGGGCCGGCGGCCGGCAACGAGCCCGCCCGACGAACCAGGGAAAACGTCACGTCGTCGGCGCCCGTGCTGTTAGTGATGCGGGTCAGGAACGAACCGTTGACCGGTACGGCGGACCCATTGCGCACCAGGGCTGTGCCCACATCGGCATTGTTCATCAACAGCAGGCGAGAGTCGAAACCGGTGCGGGTGCCTTTGTACGTGATGGTGATGGGTGTATTGATCCCGCCATCCGGGCATGAATAGGTGAGCCTGCGGTTACTGACGATGGACGATGTCAGCGGGTCGGTGCCTATCCCTCGCTGGTGCACGTTACCGAAGTTGATCTCGATGGGGTGGTTGTTGTTGATCGTGCAGGTTGACGGGGAGACGGTGAAGTCGTTTTTGGCAAAGTAAGTAACCCTGAGGTTTGCAGTCTCCGAGCTGTAGTTGTTCGTGGCGATCAGGCGTAGTACACCAAGATTGTCCCCTGCTACAACATTGATGGGGTTGGAAGGAAAATTACGCACCAATATAAAGGGGACGACATTGATCAGGTAACCGACCCCGTTGTTGGGCATGGTCGCCACCCTTATGCCCGAAGGAACCGGGGTGTTATAGAACGCCCCGTTGATACTCAAACCCGTCTGTTGACCGCCGAATGACGGGCCGGGCGTCCAGGGGGTACCTGAAGCGTTACCCGTCGACCAATAGTCCACCCCCCACCCCGGGCCCTGCCCAGCGGAGTAACGACATTCCAGCCTCGCCCCTTCCATCATGATGCGTGTACGGTCCGCGTTGAGGGTGACCGTAACGGGGACCTGTAGATTGGGGTTGCCGGTTTCCCAGTTCCCTCCATTGACACGGCAATGGACAGCTTGCGCGGTCGTAGCAAAACCCGTCAGAGCAAGAAGCACCAAGGCTCCAGATAGTCGTTTCATTCTGATCTCTCTCGAACGCCTGATAAATAGAGCGTGCCACCCTGTGCGAGCGGGCTGGATCTTATGCATCAGGGCACCCCCATCACCAGCACACCGCTGCCGCTTACGCCCCCCGCGCTCGGTAGCGCCCCGTTGCGCCGAACGAGAGCAAACGTCACATCGTCCCCGCCTGTGCTGTTGGTGATACGGGTCAGGAACGCATCGTTCACAGGTACCACTGAACCCGCGCGGACAAGCGCCGTGCCCACGTCCGGATTGTTCATCAGCAACAAACGTGAATCGAACGACGACGGGCCGCCTTTGTAAGTAATGGTGATCGGTGTAGTGATCCCGCCATCCGGACATGAGTAGGTGAGCCTGCGGTGGCTGACAATCGAGGTTGTCAGCGGGTCAGTGCCTATGGCCCGTTGATTCACGGTGCCGAAGTCGATATCGATGGGATTGTTGTTGTTGATCGTGCAGGTCGATGGAGAGATGCCGAAGTTGTTATCGGCGGTGTACGTCAGTACGAGCCTGGTACTTCCCGAACTGTAGTTGTTGGTCTGGTGAAGATTCAACGCGCCCAGGATGTCCCCTCTTCGAACGTCGATAGGGTTGCTCGGATCGTTTCTCAGCAAGATATAGGGGGCTACGTTGATGGGGTACCCCAGACCGTTATTAGGCATGGTCGCGATCCGGATGTTATACGGCACAGGGGTGTTATAAAACGCGCCGTTTATGCGTAAGCCAGTACCTTGCGCGGAAAATTTCGGGCCGGGCACCCAGGGGGAACCGGCCTGCGCAGAGGTTCCCCAATAATCTATGCGCGCAGGGTGAGCGGGGGATGGAGTAAATCGGCACTCCAGCCATGCACCTTCAAGGATCAGACGGGTACTGTCCGAGCCCACTCTGACCGTGACGGGGACCTGCAGATTCAGGATCCCACCGTCTCCAACATATCGCCACGCTCCGCCATTCACGCGGCAATCAGCTGCTCGAACGGCCGTGTTGACACCCAGCAGGACGAGAAGCGCTATAACGCCATAGAGTCGTTTCATCTTGATCTCTTGTTGCTCTGCTCTACCCGGCCACAGCCTAGGGATAGTCCAGCGTAAAAGTTGAGGTCACCGTGTACGCACCGTGCCCGATGGTCTGATCCTTGATGGCGGTCGGCTCGCCCTGCACATAGGCCTTGAGCTCGATGGCATTGCTGCCGTCGCTCAACACCTGTCTGTCGCTGACGGTATTCAAGGGCAAGGGTTTGTCGCTCAGCGTCTCCATGCCGACGCCAATGCCCGAGGCGCCGCTGCCACCGTCCAGTGCGAGCAAGCCGGGAAGCTCTCTGCTCTCGGCGCCGCCGAAGGTGATGGTCACCGAGTTGCCGATCGTGGTATCGCAGTCTTCCAGGTGCAGCTTGAAACGCTTGCCCACCGAGCGCGTGTTGATATACAGGTACTTGCTGGTGAGGTCCCAGAGTTCCAGCGTGACGGCCTCGTCGCCGGGGCGCAGGGTGCAGGCCTCTTCAACCAGGTTGCCTTTGAAACGCAGATTGTCCGCCGCCTGGCCCAGGGGGATCAGGCCGATGGCGAGCAGAACGGCCAGGCCTGCCGTTTGAACCCTTTGATATCGCATCGATTCAGCTCCTACTGGTATTCGGCCAACAACGTGGCCACCGCCGTGAACCTGGCCGGAGGCAGCGTTGCACCGGGCTGCTGCACGGGCACTACCTCCAGGGTCGGCGGTGACGACAAGGTGATGTCCAGGGGCGTATTGAGTGGGAATGGCAGGTTGTTCTGAAACACCCGAATGCCCAGCGCAGGCACGCTGGTCTGCACCGCTGAACCGTCAAACGCCGTGGGCGTGCCGTTGAGACTCAGTTTCAATGCCCATGGCAGGGTGTCGGTGCCGCAGTTGATCGCGTAGCCGACCGCTCTGCGATACCTCACCCCATCGACGCGTTTTACCCCGACATCGCCAAAATCGACCTCAATGGTGTTGCCCGCATCGATCGTGCACGGAGGCGGCTCGTTCAGTGTCCCGCTGAACGTCAAGTTGGCCGACGCTCCACTGCACAGGCCGATGACGCACAGAGCGAGCAAGGCTCGCGGCTGCCAAGCTGTCATGGGTCGTTCCTCTCTTTATCGGTAACCATCATTGGTAGTCGACCACCAGGGTCGCGGTGGCATCGAAGGCCCCGCCGGTCAGCGTGCTGCCCGCACGTTTGACCGGCACCGCCTGCACCACGGGGAAATTGGGATAGGTAAAATTCACCGCTGTATTGAGCGGCCAGTCAGCGCCATTCACAAACAGCCTGACGCCAAGGTCCGCCTTGCGGGTGGCGAGCGCGCGGTTGTCAAACGACGCCGCCGTGCCCTTGAGTTCCAGGCTCAACGCATTGCTGAATGGCGAATCACAGGTCACGGTATACGGCACCCCGCGCCGGTAATTGACCCCATCGACCCGTGACGTCAGCAGGTCATTGCCGAACGGTACATCCAGCGTGCTGCCACCGTTGATGACGCACGGCGGGGGCGCGATGATCACCGCGCGAATGGTCAAACTGGTTTCGGCCTGCAAGGCCTGGCTGACCGCCATCCACACGCCGCCGGCAATCAAGCCGATTGATTTAGCCATCGTTGCACCCCTACTCATAAGTCAGCCTGAAATCCACCACGGCCCTGAATGCCCCGGCGGTCAACGGCGCAGCGGTGCGCGTGGGCCGTACATTCCAGGTCTGGGTATTGCGGCCCACGGGCAAAAACAGCGGCTGACCCCTTGAGCCCAACTGCACGTCGCGACCGAGGGCATCGGTCAACTGCAGGCCCATGCCGGTAATGCCCTGCACTTTGACCAGCCGCGGATCGTCGGCATCGGCCGGCGCCTCGAATGTGACCGACAGCACCGGTTGGTAAGCACTCCAGGTCAGGTTGCCGGTACGTTCATTGCGGATACGGCCGGCGGTGCGCAGGCAATCGGTGAACCGCAGCTGAAAAGCCTTGGGGGTCGCCTGGTCACCGGGCCGTTGCAACTGGCTGGTCGACACGGCGTCCAGGTCGACGGTCTGGTGCAGCGACGTCATCTCCAGGCTGCAAGGCGACTCATGCATGGACCCGAGCACATTCAGCATGCCGCTCATGCCTTCGATATCGTCCTCATCCGCGGCCTGCGCGCCCATCGCCAAGGCCCATAACAGGGCGCCCAGGACCTTCACTTTTTGCGACTTCATGACGTTCTCCAGCACCATTACTCATTCGCCGGCGCGGCCTGCCGGTCCACGGTGCAAGTGTCCCCCGTGCAGGTGAAGGCCAGGAGCGGGCGACCGCCGTAGTCGTTCACGTAAGCCAGATAGGGGCTCGTGCCCAGTGCCTTGGCGGCAGGCCCCAAGACCAGGGAGCCTTTGGGGGGAACCATCAGTGGCACGAAACCCGGCACGGTTGTGCTGTCCTTGCTGCTGCGTGCATCCACCAACGTCACGTAATAGGGCGTGGGGTTACTCACCCGGTATTGATCGCCTTCACGGGTCAGGGTCAGTTTTTCCTGCCACGGGTTGGACAAATCCTGCTGGCTCGGCTCGATGGCCTGCGGGCGGTAGAACAACTTGATACGGGTTTGCAGCGCGATCTGCAGGGTGTTGGACTTATCGCTGCGCGGCGGAATTTCCCTCAAGTTGAAGTAGTAGACCGTCTCCCGGTCCTGAGGCAGCGACTTGGCCGCCGGCAACGCCTGGACCTTCACCTGGCTTTGTTTACCCGGCTCCAGGCGTTGAACCGGTGGAAGCACGATCAACGGCGTGGTGATTTTCTTACCGGTTTCATCCTCGATCCAGCCCTGGGCCAGATAGGGCAACTGGGTGTTGTTGTTGGTGATATTCACGCTGGTGGCCTCTTTGCCACCGTCGAAAATCACGCGGGTACGGTCCAGGCCCACGGCAGCGTTGGCAGTCTGGGTCAAGGCCAGGGCCAACAGCGCGAAGGGTGGGAATAGGCGACGTGTATTGGGCATCATGAGGCTGTGTTCTCCGTATCGATAGGCGTGCCGGACAGCCCGGCGGGCTCGGGCAAGGATGGATCGGCGGCTACCGGCTGGCAGCGCAATTGCAGGGCATCGGTCAACCCATCGGCAGGCAACGTGGCAGGCAGCGTGAGCAGGCAGCGTGCGCCGCCGCCCCAACTGACGGTCATCTGCTCGCCGGCCTGGATGCCGCTCAGGTAGACCTCGCCGCCATCATTCACAATGCCGGTATCCTGTTGCTTGAGGTTCTGCACCGTCGCGCCGAAGGGCGGCGAGCTGCCATCCGCCAGGCGCAGTACCGCCATGGCTTTTTCACCGGCAATCACATCCAGCGAGCGATAACCGATTGCCCCTTCGGTGAGCGTCAATTGCGTGACTGATTGAGTGGCTTCGACATTGCTCGGCAAGCGCTCCAAATCAACGCTGGCGGCGGTGCGCTGATAGCTGCTGATATCCGAGATCACGGCTTTGCCAAAGGCATTGCTGCGGGTCGGCGCGCCATAACCGCGCACCGGCACATCGGGCACACCGGCGGTATCGACCATCAGGCGGGTGCCGCCTGTACTGGTGGTTCGATGGAGCGCCGCACCGTAGGCCGTGAGCGTGGCACCGCCGCGTGCGGAGACACCGAGGTTGCTGGAACCGCCCTGCTGCCTGCTGGCACTCACGTCGATGTCGACGTTGTCGCCCATATGGCTCAGGTAACCGCTGGCGGAGGTGTCGCTGGCACTGAGCTGGTAGCTGTTACGCTCATCGAGGCGGTCGCTGTAGCGCGAGGCAAAACCGTTTTTGCCGGCGGCTCGATTGGCGTCCAGCGACAGCGTGCCGGTACGCCCCAACGGCAGGCTGACCGTCAGCGCCATGCCGTTGTCCTTGTAGTTGTATTCCTGGGTGCGGTACATGTTCAGCGACAGGCTCATGTTCTTGACCGTGCCCACATTGAAGTAGCGCGACAGCGACAGGTTCCAGCGATGCGTGTCCGGCCGGTCCCAGTAGGTTTGCTTGTTGTAGCTGGCGTAGACAGTGGCGCCCAGGTCACGAAACTGCTTGTTGACCGTCACCGTATACAGCGCTTTGCTGCCACCGATGGGCCGCCAACCCTCGTTGGGATCGCGGTAGTCCCCTCGCCCGCCAAGCTCGCCGTTCAACCCGTAATGCCGTGCATCCAGGTACTCACTCATGCTCAGGAAGTTCTTCTCGGAAAAGCGGTAGCCGGCGAAGGTCACCTGGCTGTCGTACTCTTCGAAGTTCTTCGAGTATTGAAGGCGGTAGGATTTACCCGAGAGCGTCTCGTTCCAGACGTTGGCACGCGACTGCGTGACATCCAGCGAGACGGCACCGAACGCCAGCAAGTCCCGCCCGGCGCCCACGGCTAACGCCCGATAGTTGTTATCGGTGATACCGCCACCGAACAACGACCAGCCATTGCTCACGCCCCAGGAGAACTCTGCGGTACCGAAGACGGCGCCATCGGAGCCCGTCTGAAGGTTGGATGGTCGCCCGCTTGCCAGCTTGTAACGGACTTGGCCTGGGCGCGTCAGGTAAGGCACACCGGCCGTATTGAGTTGGAAGGTATGGACCGAACCGTCCTGTTCTTCCACCCGCACATCCAGCTTGCCGGTCACCGCATCATTGAGGTCCTGAATGCGAAAGGGGCCGGCCGCAACCAGGGTTTCGTAGAGCACACGGCCCTGCTGGCTGATGATGACTTTGGCGTTGGTCCTGGCCACACCGACCACTTCCGGCGCGTAACCGCGCAAGTTGGGGGGCAGTTGACTTTGATCCGAATTGAGCGCGGCGCCGGTAAAGCGGAAGCTGTCGAACAGGTCCGAATACAGATAGTTCTCACCCACCACCAGGCGCGCCTGCAACGCCGGGATGGCGCGATACGCGTAATAGCGGCTCCACTCCAGTTTTTGCGGGCCGGCGGCCTCCTGCCGACCGCTCTCCACACGCCCCTGCCAATCCGCCCTGAGACGCCAGGCACCGGCATTGGCCCCCACGGTTCCATTACCGCTGAGGTTTTTGCGCTGGCCATTGTCGCGCTGGTAATTGGACTGCGCCGTCAGGCTGTAGTCCACCAACAGCCCCGGCACCCCCTCATCCCATCGGGAAGGTGGGTCCCAATTGATAGCGTTGTATTCAAGGTAGGCCTGGGGCACGTTGATGCTCAGGGTCGAGGTGGCCAAATCACCCCTGACCTCCATGCCGGGCAAGCTTGTTATATCCAGGCACTCGCCGTCCTTCCACCACATCAGTTTGCCGGCTTCGGACACTTTCAGGTCCAGTTGCTCGACAAGACTGCGCGACAAACAGGCCTGGCTGCCCTTGGGGTCGTCATCGGGGGGATAGAACGCCACCGATTGCTCAGCAATAGGATGGGCATTGAGGTGCACAGCCATCGAGTAAGTGCCTGGCAGAATGAATCCGCTGCGCGCAAATTGAGACAAGTCAATGTTGGCGCGATCACTCAGATCGAGGACGTCGGTATTGAACTCGATATCCCCAGCACCCATTGCAGTGCCTGCCAGTGACATCAACCCGCCGAACAGCCCGGGACGCAGCGTATTTTTGATCTTCGACGTATTCAACATGCAAGCCTGTCCATCACTGTTCAAAAGTATTCCAACTTGAACCGCACCGCGGCACTGTGAGCCCCGACCACCAATGGCAAGCCGTTGCCGACCAGGAAAAACCGGTAGTTGAGTGTCATGTCACCTTCCGCCAGCGGGACCGGCGCCATGCGTTGCCCCGGCAGGCTTTCCTGGCCGGCGGCGTCGACGATGTGCAGGGCAACCCCCTGCGAGTCGCCAAACACTGCGAAGGAGAGCCCTGCCCTGTCGGTGGGACCTTCGAACGTCACGCGCATGTGTTCCCAATCCGGCAGGCTTGCACCTGGGCGCGACGGGTCCGGGCGGCTCAACGAGCAATTGACCAGACGCAGCTGAAAGGGATGGTCTTCGCCCCGCGTGTTGCGCAAGAGCCGACCCACCGGCTCGGGCGGCATCTCGATGGTTTGATCGATGCTGGCCAATTCCAGCCCGCAGGCGGAATCAACCACTTCCCCTCCCAGCAGCACGACCCCATCGCCTTGCGCAGCCGCCTGGGCGACAACACAAGGGCTGATGAATGTCGTTAATGAAGAGGCGATAGCCAGACGTATGAATGTGTTCACCTGGATCTCCCGTCAGAATCCCCCCGCCACACCGGGTGGCGGGGGTGAAACTTACTGATAAGCCAAAGTGAAATTGGTGACCGCGCTGAAGTCGCCGGGAATGATGTCCCCAGTGGCGGCGCCTTGTACGTACGCGCCGAATTCCAGCGTGTTATCACCCACGCTGATGACTTGCGGGGCGGTAGGCACACCCAACTTAACGAGGTCCCCGCCATGGGTCATCATGATGCCCAGGTTGCCTGCACCGCCGACCGTACCGATAGCACCGGGCACAACCGAGGATGGCGCGCCGGTGAAGGTCGTGGTGACCGTGTTGTCAGTGAGGCCCGTCAGATCGCAACCTTCCAGCTCGATCTTCACGGTCCGCGCTTCCGATTTGCCCCCCGCTTGCAGTTGATGCTTTGCAATCGCGCCCAGGCGAACGGTTTGGTCGACGGAGTCAGGCTTGATAGAGCAGGCACCCGAGTGGACCGACCCGATAAACGTCACTGTTCCGTCCGCCGCGTGCGCCATCGACATCGAACCCGCCAGCAGACCGACAGACAACAGCACAGTTTTCATTTTGGTTTTCATCTACAGATTCCCACTAACAAGTGTCATTAAGGAGCCTTGCCACCGATAGGCGCAGGGCTGATTAAAAGAGCGGTTTGACCTATGCATCGAGAGGAATTCCTGACGTGCTTTTCCAACTTTTTGTATTGCATTTCAGGATCACGCTCAACGCCGGGCAAGTGTCCACTTCACACTTGAAGAAGTAAGCCAGCCGTTTCGTTTAATGACGTAGCCTTTGTATATCAAGGCTTGCAGGAAAATTATGGCCATTTGCCAAAACTTTAAAAACAACTGAAGGAATAGGACTACACTGAAGTTAGATGAGAATTATTTAGTACTGGAAACAGCTGTAAGAATAGGGCTACATAGCCGTTAAAACAACAAACCCTACAGGGATTTTGCAACTAACTATTTGACCAGCGTGCAGGGACATGCCTGAACGGCAGATGCAAAAAGGGGGAGCAAAGCTCCCCCTGTCAGCGCGTGTTGCAACCCGTCAATCAAGGCCTAACGCACGGCCTCGAACAATCCGGTTGCGCCCATTCCGCCGCCCACGCACATGGTGACGATGCCGTAACGCAGGTTGCGGCGCTGCAACTCGCGCACCAGGTGCCCCACCTGCCGCGAGCCGGTCATGCCGAACGGGTGGCCGATGGAGATCGAACCGCCGTTGACGTTGTATCTGGCATTGTCGATTTGCAGGCGGTTACGCGCATACAGGCACTGCGAGGCAAATGCTTCGTTGAGCTCCCACAGGTCGATATCCGCCACCTGCAAGCCTTTGGCCTTGAGCAACCTGGGCACCGAGAACACCGGGCCGATGCCCATTTCGTCCGGCTCGCAACCGGCCACGGTAAAACCGCGAAAAAACGCCTTGGGCTTGAGCCCCAACGCCAGGGCTTTTTCCAGGCTCATCACCAGCGTCATCGACGCACCGTCGGACAGCTGCGACGAATTACCCGCCGTCACCGAACCGTCTTCGGCAAACACCGGCTTCAAGCCACTGAGGCTGGCCAGAGTGGTGTCGGGGCGGTTGCAGTCGTCGCGGTCGACCACGCCATCGAGCACCTGCACTTGACCGGTACGCTTGTCTTCGACTTTGTACTTGACCGCCATCGGCACGATTTCATCTTCGAACAACCCATCAGCCTGCGCCTGCGCGGTGCGCTGCTGGCTTTGCAGGGCGTACAGGTCCTGATCCTCGCGGCTGACGTTATAGCGACGCGCGACGATTTCGGCGGTCTGGCCCATAGGGAAATAAATGCCTGGTACCTGCTCCTTGAGCAGCGGGTTGATCAGGTGGTCGGTGTTGACGCTTTTCATGGTCAGGGTGATGGATTCCACACCACCGGCAACGATGATGTCGCTGCAACCCGAGGCAATCTGGTTGGCGGCAATGGCAATCGCCTGCAAGCCTGACGAACAGAAACGATTGAGGGTCATGCCCGCCGTACCGGTGCCCAGTTGCGACAGCACCGCCACATTGCGCCCGATGTTGTAACCCTGGGCGCCTTCGTTGGAGCCGGCGCCGACGATGCAGTCTTCGACCGTGACCGGGTCGATGCCATTGCGCACCAGCAGCGCGTTGACACAATGGGCCGCCATGTCATCGGGCCGGGTCTGGTTGAACTTGCCGCGAAAGGACTTGGCCAGGCCGGTTCGCACACTGTCGACGATCACTACTTCACGCATGGGGCTACCTCGATCTTGTGGTTGTGGATCGAGGATAGATGCGGGCCCGGCTGCCCGCGATGATCATTCACTGCATGGATGCGAAAGCATGGGACCGGGAAGACCGCTCTATCTGGTCTGTGCAGATCAACTGTGGGAGGGGGTTTGCTCCCGATGGCAGGCTGTCAGTCGATGCAGCTGCAACTGACTCACCGCCATCGGGGGCAAGCCCCCTCCCACAGTTGGGCCGAGTCAGGCTCAGGCTGTTTCTTCTTGTCGTGCTTGTCGGTTTTGGCGAAGGCATGGCGCGCGCAGGGAGTCTATCTGATGTGCACAAATCCAATGTGGGAGGGGGCTTGCCCCCGATGGCAGGCTGTCAGTCGATGCAGCTGCAGCTGACCCACCGCCATCGGGAGCAAGCCCCCTCCCACAGTTGGACCGAGTCAGGCTCAGGCTGTTTCTTCTTGTCGTGCTTGTCGGTTCTGGCGAAGGCATGGCGCGCGCAGGGAGCCTATCTGATGTGCACAAATTCAATGTGGGAGGGGGCTTGCTCCCGATGGCAGGCTGTCAGTCGATGCAGCTGCAACTGACGCACCGCCATCGGGAGCAAGCCCCCTCCCACAGTTGGATCGAGTCAGGCTCAGGCTGTTTCTTTTTGTCGTGCTTGTCGGGTTTGGCGAAGGCATGGCACGCGCAGGGAGTCTATCTGATGTGCACAAATCCAATGTGGGAGGGGGCTTGCTCCCGATGGCAGGCTGTCAGTCGATGCAGCTGCAGCTGACCCACCGCCATCGGGGGCAAGCCCCTCCCACATTGGACCGGGTTCGATCCAGGCTTTTTCTATTTCTTTTTCTTCTTGTCGTGCTTGTCGGACTTCTCGAATGCGTCTTCCAATGCCCGGTTGATCGTGCGCAATACCTTGACCCGCGCCCAGCGCTTGTCGTTGGCTTCCACCAGCGTCCAGGGCGCCACCTCGGTGCTGGTGCGATCAACCATGTCGCCTACCGCCGCACGGTAGTCGTCCCACTTGTCGCGGTTGCGCCAGTCGTCTTCGGTAATCTTGAAGCGCTTGAACGGAATCTCTTCGCGGGCCTTGAAGCGTTCCAATTGAGTCTCCTTGTCGATCGCCAGCCAGAACTTGACCACGATCACACCGGCATCGCGCAGCTGCTCTTCGAAATCATTGATCTCGCCATAGGCGCGCATCCAGTCCGTCGGGGTGCAGAAGCCTTCGATGCGCTCCACCAGCACGCGGCCGTACCAGGAGCGATCGAACACGGTGAACATGCCCCGCGCCGGGATCTTCTGCCAGAACCGCCACAGGTACGGCTGGGCGCGCTCGTCTTCGCTGGGCGCGGCAATCGGCACGATGTGGTACTGGCGCGGGTCCAGCGCGGCCGCGACACGGCGGATCGCTCCGCCCTTGCCGGCCGCGTCGTTGCCTTCAAAGACGGTGACCAGCGCGTGCTTGCGCATGCGTTTGTCGCGCATCAGGCCGGAAAAGCGCGCCTGTTCGGTAATCAGCTGTTCTTCGTAATCGTCCTTGTCCAGCCGCAGGCTCATGTCGAGGCTGTTGAGCAGGCTCATCTGGTCCACCGACGACGGCAGCGGCGCCGGGTTCATGCCACTGGCCTTGACCCTGGCCTGCTTCAACGCGCTCTGCAGGCCTTCGAGCAGGATCTTGCCCACGGTCAGCCCACGGTAATGCGGGTCGACCCCCTCGATCACGTGCCACGGTGCGTAGTCGCGACTGGTGCGGCGCAGCACGCGCTCGCCGAAATGCACGAACTTGTCGTAAGTCTTGGACTGCTGCCAGTCCAGCGGGCTGATGCGCCAGCTGTGCAGTGGGTCATCGGCCAGGGCCTTGAGCCGCGCCTTCATCTGTTTCTTGGACAGGTGGAACCAGAACTTGAAGATCAGCGCGCCTTCATCGCACAGCATCTTTTCCAGGCGCTCGGCACCGGCGATGGCCTGATCGAGCCGCGCATCCTTGATCTGTCCATGCACCCGGCCCTGCAGCATCTGGCTGTACCAGTTGCCGAAGAAAATCCCCATGCGGCCTTTGGCGGGCAACTGCCGCCAGTAACGCCAGGCCGGCGGGCGCGCCAGTTCTTCGTCGGTCTGCTGGTCGAAAGTGCGCACTTCGATCAGGCGCGGGTCCATCCACTCATTGAGCAGCTTGACGGTTTCGCCCTTGCCCGCGCCTTCGATGCCGTTGATCAGGATGATCACCGGAAAGCGCTTCTGCTGTTGCAGCTCGTACTGCACTTCCAGCAAGGCTTCACGCAGGGCCGGCACTTCGGCGTCATAGGTGTCTTTGTCGATGGCGTGACCGATTTCGGCGGATTCGAACATGGGCAGCTCCGTTTCAAGATGGCTCAAGACTAGCGGATTGGGCAACGACACGCGGGAGGAAATTCAACCGCCGCTTGCCGTGGATCAATTCAAGACCGGTTGATCGGCTAGAATGGCCGCCCTGTCTTTACCTGCCGTTATTCATATGAGCCACCCATGAACCCGATCACCCACGCCCAGCTCGACTGGGACGACCAAGGCCGCCCGCACTCGCGGGTGTTCGATGACGTGTATTTCTCCGACCAGTCGGGCCTGGAAGAAACCCGTTATGTGTTCCTTGAACAGAACCGCTTGCAGGCGCGTTTTGCGGCCTTGCCGGCCGGTGGGCGCCTGGTGATCGGTGAAACCGGATTCGGTACGGGCTTGAATTTCCTGTGTGCCTGGCAGTTATTCGACCAGCAGGCGGTGGCCGGGGCACGCCTGCATTTTGTCAGTGTGGAGAAATACCCGCTCAGCCATACCGACCTGCAACGTGCCCTCGCCCTCTGGCCCGAACTGCAACCTTACGCCGAGCAGTTGCTGGGCCAGTACATCGCCATCCATCAAGGCTTCCAGCGCCTGGTGCTGGACAACGGTCGCGTCACCCTGACCCTGCTGATCGGCGACGCCCTGGAGCAACTGCCGCAACTGGACGCGCAAATAGATGCGTGGTTTCTCGACGGCTTTGCCCCGGCGAAAAACCCTGACATGTGGACCGCCGAGCTATTCGCCGAACTGGCCCGCCTGGCCGCACCGGGTTCGACCATCAGCACCTTCACCAGCACCGGCTGGGTACGCCGGCTGATCAATGCCGCCGGGTTCAAGATGAAACGCACGCCTGGCATTGGCCATAAGTGGGAGATCCTGCGCGGGGAGTTTCTGGGGTGGCCCGAGGACCGTCCGGCGCCCGCCCGCGCCAAGCCCTGGTTCGCCCGGCCGGTGCCGGTCACCGGTGACCGCCACGCCATGGTCATCGG
>NZ_CVTV01000022.1:65097-128788 GCF_900004865.1 Pseudomonas sp. 37 R 15
GTGGCCTGGCCGGTTGCGCCACCGCCGCCAGCCTGGCGGCGCGGGGTTGGCGGGTCAGCCTGCTGGAACGGCATGCCGGCCTGGCTGCAGAGGCTTCCGGCAATCCCCAGGGCGTGCTGTACCTGAAACTGTCAGCGCACGGGACAGCACTGTCCCAGCTGATACTCAGCGGCTTCGGGCATACCCGACGCCTGCTCGAACAGTTGCACCGTGGCGTCGACTGGGACGACTGCGGCGTGTTGCAACTGGCGTTCGACGCCAGGGAGGGCGAGCGCCAGGCCCAACTGGCCGCAGCCTTTCCCCCGGAACTGCTGCACCTGGTCGATCGCGATCAGGCCCGGCAATGCGCCGGGATCGACGTGGCCCAGGGCGGTCTGTTTTTCCCCGAAGGCGGCTGGGTGCATCCACCGTCGCTCTGCCAGTGGCAGGCAACGCACCCCTTGATTAACGTGCTCACCCACCGCGAGGTGCTTGAACTCGACCGAGTGGATGATCAGTGGTGCGCGCGCGACGGTGAGCGGGTACTGGCCAGCGCCAGCGTGGTCGTGCTCGCCGGCGCTGCCGAGATCAAGCGGTTCGCACCCAGCGCCGACTTGCCGCTCAAGCGCATACGGGGGCAAATCACCTGCCTGGCGCAGACGCCGGCGAGTCAGGCGCTGGCCACCGTAGTCTGCGCTGAAGGTTATGTCGCACCGGCCCGCCTGGGCGAGCACACCCTGGGCGCCAGTTTTGATTTCAATAACCAGGACCTCGCCCCCACTCGCGCCGAACATGCCGGCAATCTGCAGAGGCTGCGCGAGATTTCCGAGGACCTGCTGCAACGCCTGGACGCCGACACAGTGGCACCGGAACACGTGCAGGGCCGTGCGGCCTTTCGTTGCACCAGCCCCGACTACCTGCCGATCGTCGGCCCGTTGGCCGACCGTGAGGCCTTTGCACAGGTGTACGCCGCACTGGGCAAAGACGCCCGGCAAGTTCCACACGTACCCTGCCCGTGGCTGCCGGGCTTGTACATCAACAGCGGCCACGGCTCACGCGGTCTGGTCACCGCGCCACTGTGCGGCGAACTGCTCGCAGCCTGGCTCTGTGACGAACCGCTGCCCTTGCCGAGCGTGGTGGCCGAGGCCTGTCATCCCAATAGATTTGCCCTGCGCGCCCTGGTTCGCGGCAAATCACAGGCCTCCAAAGTGCAGTCCTGATGACCTCATGGCAGTTTGCTTTATAACTTATTGATCTAAAACTCCGCGCATAGCACTGGGTCAGTTTCTGGGTACGCGCCCTTTAAGGCGTATTGAGTATTGACCCTCCCCAACGGAAAAACCGGTAAGGAACTTATGTGTGGATTAGCTGGCGAGTTACGCTTTGATCATCAACCTGCCGACCTGGCAGCCGTGGAACGCATCACGCATCACCTCGCCCCCCGTGGCCCCGACGCCTGGGGCTTTCATGCCCAAGGGCCGATTGCCCTGGGCCATCGCCGCCTGAAAATCATGGACCTGTCGGACGGCTCCGCCCAACCGATGGTCGACGCCCAACTGGGGCTGTCCCTGGCCTTCAATGGCGCAATCTACAATTTCCCTGAACTGCGGCAAGAGCTGGAAGCCCTCGGCTACGCCTTCTATTCCGGCGGTGACACCGAAGTGCTGCTCAAGGGCTATCACGCCTGGGGCGAAGCGCTCCTGCCCAAGCTCAACGGCATGTTCGCGTTCGCCATCTGGGAGCGCGATGCGCAGCGTCTGTTCATCGCCCGTGACCGTCTCGGCGTCAAACCACTGTACCTGTCGCGCACCGGCCAGCGCCTGCGCTTTGCCTCGGCCTTGCCGGCGCTGCTCAAAGGCGGCGATATCAACCCGATCCTCGACCCGGTGGCCCTCAATCACTACCTGAACTTCCATGCCGTGGTGCCTGCACCGCGCACGCTGCTGGCGGGCATTGAAAAACTGCCACCGGCGAGCTGGATGCGCATCGACGCCAGCGGCAAGACTGAACAGCAAACCTGGTGGACCCTGCCCTACGGCCCCCACGAAGATGAAAAACACCTGAGCCTGGAAGACTGGACCGATCGCGTACTCGACAGCACCCGCGAAGCCGTCGCGATCCGCCAACGTGCGGCCGTGGATGTCGGCGTGCTGCTCTCCGGTGGCGTCGACTCGAGCATGCTCGTCGGCCTGCTGCGCGAAGTGGGCGTAGAGGATTTGTCGACCTTCTCCATCGGCTTTGAAGATGCCGGCGGCGAGCGCGGCGACGAGTTCCAGTATTCTGACCTGATCGCCAAGCATTACGGTACCCGTCACCATCAGTTGCGCATCGCCGAAAGCGAGATCATCGAGCAACTGCCGGCAGCATTCCGCGCCATGAGCGAGCCGATGGTCAGCCATGACTGCATCGCCTTCTACCTGCTGTCGCGGGAAGTGGCCAAGCATTGCAAGGTGGTGCAGAGCGGCCAGGGCGCCGACGAGTTGTTCGCCGGTTACCACTGGTACCCGCAGGTGGACGGCGCCAGCGATCCGTATGCGGCTTATCGCGACGCGTTTTTCGACCGCAGCTACGACGACTACGCCGCTACCGTCGCGCCGAAATGGCTGACCGCCAACGACGCCGCCGGGGACTTCGTGCGCGAACATTTCGCGATGCCGGGGGCTGATGCCGCCGTCGACAAGGCCCTGCGCCTGGACAGCACCGTGATGCTGGTGGACGACCCGGTCAAACGCGTCGACAACATGACCATGGCCTGGGGTCTGGAAGCACGCACGCCATTCCTCGACTACCGCCTGGTGGAACTGTCGGCCCGCGTGCCGGGCAAGTTCAAGCTGCCCGACGGTGGCAAGCAGGTGCTCAAGGAAGCTGCGCGCCGGGTAATCCCCAGCGAAGTGATCGACCGCAAGAAAGGCTACTTCCCGGTGCCGGGCCTCAAGCACTTGCAAGGCGACACCCTGAACTGGGTGCGCGAGCTGCTGCTGGACCCGAGCCAGGACCGTGGCCTGTTCAACCCCGCCATGCTCGACCGCCTGCTGACGGACCCACAAGGCCAATTGACCCCGTTGCGCGGCTCCAAGCTGTGGCAACTGGCGGCGCTGAACCTGTGGCTCAGCGAACAAGGAATCTGATCAATGAAACCTAACGCCGCGGCGTACAGCCAACGCTTGCTCAAGGGCCAGGCGCCGACCTACGAGCGTCTGCAGGCGCGGCTTGCCGAAGACGGCAGCGCGCAAGGCCCCGAACCGATTGCCGTGCATTGCGGTTGGGGGCGTTTGTTGATCGGGCACACCTTCCCCGACCCCGCCAGCCTTGCCCTGGAACTGCTCAACGAACAGGCCGGCGAGCGCGATATTGCACTGTATGTGGCCGCGCCCCAGCAGATCCTCGGCATCGATCCACAGCAGTTGTTCCTCGACCCGTCCGACACCCTGCGCCTGTGGTTCAGTGACTACCGTCCCGCTACCCGTGTGTTCCGCGGCTTTCGGATCCGTCGCGTGCAGAGCGAAGCCGACTGGCAGGCGGTGAATCTGCTCTATCAGGGCCGCGGCATGCTGCCTATTGACGCCGAACGCCTGACGCCGCGCCATCAAGGCGGCCCGGTGTACTGGCTGGCCGAAGATGAGGACAGCGGCGCGGTCATCGGCAGCGTCATGGGCCTGAACCATCAGAAAGCGTTCCATGACCCGGAAAACGGTTGCAGCCTGTGGTGCCTGGCGGTAGACCCGCAGTGCACCCGGCCCGGCGTGGGTGAAGTGCTGGTGCGCCATCTGGTGGAGCACTTCATGAGCCGTGGCTTGAGCTATCTGGACCTGTCGGTGTTGCACGATAACCGCCAGGCCAAGAGCCTCTACGCCAAGCTGGGCTTTCGTGCGCTGACCACGTTCGCCATCAAGCACAAGAACGGCATCAACCAGCCGCTGTTTCTCGGCCCTGGGCCGCAGGCGGGGTTCAATCCTTATGCACGGATCATTGTCGAAGAAGCCCATCGACGCGGCATCGACGTGCAGGTGGACGATGCCGATGCCGGCCTGTTCACCCTCAGCCACGGCGGGCGCCGCGTGCGCTGCCGCGAGTCGCTGAGCGACTTGACCAGCGCCATCAGCATGACCCTGTGCCAGGACAAAAGCCTGACCCACAAGGTGCTCAAGGCCGCCGGTTTGAAGTTGCCGGCGCAGCAACTGGCGGGCAGCGCCGACGACAACCTGGAGTTTCTCGACGAACATCAACGCATCGTGGTCAAGCCGCTTGATGGCGAGCAAGGCCAGGGCGTGGCGGTGGATCTGCAGACTTTCGAGGAGGTGCAGCAAGCCATCGAAGCGGCGCGCCAGTTCGACAGCCGCGTGTTGCTCGAGAGCTTCCACGAGGGTCTGGACCTGCGCATTCTGGTGATTGGCTTCGAAGTGGTCGCCGCGGCGATTCGCCGCCCTGCCGAAGTGATGGGTGACGGTCAGCATTCGATTCGTGCCTTGATCGAAGCGCAAAGCCGCCGTCGTCAGGCCGCCACCGATGGCGAAAGCAAGATCCCCCTGGACGCGGAAACCGAGCGCACCCTCAAGGCCGCCGGCTACGACTACGACAGCGTGCTGCCCCGTGGCGAGCAACTGGCCGTGCGCCGCACCGCCAACCTGCACACCGGCGGGTGCCTGGAAGATGTCACGGCCATTTTGCATCCGACCCTGGTGGATGCGGCTGTGCGTGCAGCCCGCGCCCTGGATATCCCCATGGTTGGCCTGGACCTGATGGTCCCTGCCGCCGACCAGCCGGAGTACGTGTTTATCGAAGCCAATGAGCGCGCCGGGCTGGCCAACCATGAACCGCAACCGACCGCTGAGAAGTTTGTGGATTTGTTGTTTCCACACAGTCAGCCGGCCGCTTGAGGAATGTGTTGAATGTGAAACCGCTATCGGGGTCAAGCCCCCCTCCCACATCTGACGGTGTTCACCTATCAAAGGTGGGAGGGGGTTTGCCCCCGATGAGGCCGGTGAAGGCAACAACATTCCCCCTTACCTCATCGAAACCATCGATGCCCTCAACTCATCAGGAGTTTCCATGACCCGAACCATTCCCGAACCCGACCTGGCCTACCTGCAGAAAGTGCTGCTGGAAATGCTCGCCATTCCCAGCCCCACCGGCTTCACCGACACCATCGTGCGCTACGTCGCCGAACGCCTGGAAGAGCTTGGCATCCCGTTTGAAATGACCCGGCGCGGCACGATTCGCGCGACCCTCAAGGGCCAGAAAAACAGCCCTGACCGCGCCGTCTCCGCGCACCTGGACACCATCGGCGCCGCCGTGCGCGCCATCAAGGACAACGGTCGCCTGACCCTGGCGCCCGTCGGCTGCTGGTCAAGCCGCTTTGCCGAAGGCAGCCGCGTCAGCCTGTTCACCGACAACGGCGTGATTCGCGGCAGCGTGCTGCCACTGATGGCCTCCGGGCACGCGTTCAACACCGCCGTGGATGAAATGCCGGTGAGCTGGGACCATGTGGAACTGCGCCTGGACGCCTACTGTGCGACCCGTGCCGATTGCGATTCCCTGGGGATCAGCGTCGGTGACTACGTGGCATTCGACCCTCTGCCGGAGTTCACCGAAAGCGGCCACATCAGCGCACGTCACCTGGACGACAAGGCCGGCGTCGCCGCCCTGCTCGCTGCGCTCAAGGCCATCATCGACAGCGGCGAACCGCTGCTCATCGACTGCCACCCGCTGTTCACCATCACCGAGGAAACCGGCAGCGGTGCCGCCGCCGCCCTGCCCTGGGATGTGAGTGAGTTCGTCGGCATCGACATCGCCCCGGTCGCTCCGGGCCAGCATTCCAGCGAGCACGCGGTGAGCGTGGCGATGCAGGATTCCGGCGGGCCGTATGACTATCACCTGTCACGGCATTTGCTGCGCCTGGCGGCCGATAACGACCTGCCGGTGCGGCGCGATCTGTTCCGCTATTACTTCAGCGACGCGCATTCGGCGGTCACCGCCGGGCATGACATTCGCACCGCCCTGCTGGCGTTCGGTTGCGATGCCACCCACGGTTACGAGCGCACTCACATCGACAGCCTGGCGGCGCTGAGTCGGCTGCTCGGCGCGTATATCCTCAGCCCGCCGGTATTCGCCAGCGACGCGCAACCGGCACAAGGCTCCCTGGACCGCTTCAGCCATCAGATCGAACATGAGACGCAGATGGAGAGCGATACCCGGGTGCCGTCGGTGGACAGCCTGGTCGGGAACAAGGCCGACGCCGGCAACAGCTGATACTGGAAACGCCCGACACTGGAAACAAAAGTCCCGGCACAGTAGCATCGCCGGGACTTGACCCCTGAGGCTTATATGCTGATCCCCTACGACGCGCTTGAAGTCGACACCCTGACCCGCCTCATCGAAGACTTCGTCACGCGCGATGGCACCGACAATGGCGACGACACACCGCTTGAAACCCGGGTACTGCGCGTGCGTCAGGCACTGACCAAGGGCCAGGCGCTGATTGTGTTCGACCCGGAAAGCGAGCAATGCCAACTGATGCTCAAGCACGACGTGCCCAAGCAAATGTTTGATTGACGGGGACGCTACGGGTTGGGCACCGGCACCGCGCGAGCGGCCCTGGCCTGGCGTTCGAGGATTTTGCGGTACACCTCGGCGCGATGCACGCTGACGCCTGCCGGCGCTGCGATACCGAACTTCACGTGGTTGGCACTGACTTCAAGAATGTGCAAAGCGATATCATCGCCGATGGAAATGCTTTCGCCTAAAACCCGGCTCAAGACCAGCATGGCGGTTGTCCTTTTTCGAATATCAGGACCCTGACCTTGCGTGTTTGTAGCGCAACCAGCAATGGCTCGCGGCCAAATCAGGCATCACCTACAGGCATAGGTAATTTGCCTGACAGACCGCACCCCTATCAGCCCTTTAAGGCCTGCGCCTTGGCGCGCATCTTGTCCGCCATCAGCGTCATCTCGTCATACAGCAACTGCGGGTTTTTCTGCTTGAGTGTCCACGCCATTCGCCCCTGTTCGTGGGGCAGAATCATGAACTCGCCCTCACTCACGCGCTGATAAATATAGTCGGCGATATCCGTCGCCGAGATCGGCGAACTCTCGAGCAACTTGCCCACCTGCACCTTCATCGCCGGGGTCGGCCCACGAAATGAATCCAGCAGATTGGTCTGGAAAAACGACGGGCAGACCACATGCACGCCGATTTCCTGCTGCTTGAGTTCTACCAGCAAGCTTTCCGACAGCGCCACCACGCCGGCCTTGGCCACGTTGTAGTTACTCATGGCCGGCCCCTGCATCAGCGCGGCCATCGAGGCGATGTTGATGATGCGGCCCTTGCTCTGTTCCAGCAGCGGCAGGAACGCTTTGCAGCCCTTGACCACACCCATCAGGTTGATTGCGATCTGCCAGTCCCAATCCTCGAGCGACAGCTCGGCAAAGAACCCACCGGACGCCACACCGGCGTTATTGACGATCACATCGATGCCGCCAAGCTTCACTTCGCACGCCTGCGCCAGCGCCGTGAGCTGGCTGTAGTCACGCACATCGCAGCGCTGGATGAAACCGTCGCCACCGGCCTGGCGCACCAACCTCAGGGTTTCCTGCAAGCCGGGCTCGCTGACATCCGACAAGGCCAGCTGCCACCCCTCACGGGCCCAGCGCAGTGCGATTTCACGACCCAGACCGGACCCGGCGCCCGTGATCATCATGCGGTTTTGCATAGGAAGTAGCCTTGTGGTTCACGATGGAAGTGACCGGCAGTGTAGCGAAGGTTCCCGCCTCGCCCATGTACCATCAGAGTGATGAATGCCCCAGGCAAACCGCGGGCCCGGTCGGATACTTGCATATAGCCTAAGTTCAATCTTTTTCAACTAACTTGACGCATTTGCGCAGGTGTTAAAAGAAATAAGCGAGCGACCGAAATGCTTTAAAAAAATAAGGAATCTTTTATCAGGTGACAGAGTCGGAGTTGATAAGCCGTCCATTATCAGATGGACGAGACTCCCGCTGAATAACCGGTCTTTACAGAAGGCCTATAAGGAATAAAACCATGAGCCTGATTCTGATCATTATCCTGATCCTCCTGTTGGTCGGTGGCCTGCCGGTCTTCCCGCACTCGCGTAACTGGGGTTATGGCCCGTCGGGTATCCTGGGTGTGGTGCTCGTCGTTCTGCTGGTGCTGTTGTTGCTCGGCAAGATATAAGCCCCCTTCCAAGGGTAAAAAAAAGAGGCCTCAATGAGGCCTCTTTTTTATTGCCGATCCGTTAGTCCGGCTTACCGTCCACGACACCTGCGGTGTTATCCAACAGGCTCTTGGTGGCGGTTTGCAGGAACGACTCGAGTTTCTGCTTGAGTGCCGCTTCGTCCGGCGATTCAGCGATGACCTTGCCGGTCGGGTTGGCGCCCAGTTCGTATTGCCACAACTTCGGTGGCATTTCCTTGGGCAGGACCAGTACGCGGTCAGCCGTCAGCAAGGCGACGGTCTGGTCGCTGCCCGATGGCTTGATCACGCCGAAGCCCTTGTCGCCTTCCGGCAGGTTCAGCAGGTCACGGCCCCAGCACTGGTGCAGCGTGTCACCGCCGAGGCGGCCCATGATGGTCGGCACGATATCGATCTGGGTGCCCACGGTGTGGTCACGCTCACCGAACTTTTCCTGCATGCCCGGTGCGATCATCAGCATCGGCACGTTGAAACGGCCCAGGTCCATTTCGGTGATCTGCTGCTCGTTGCCGAAGCCGTGGTCGCCCACCACCACGAACAGGGTTTCCTTGAAGTACGGCTCCTTGCGGGCCTTCTCGAAGAATTGGCCCAACGCCCAGTCGGAGTAACGCATGGCCGTCAAATGCTCGTTGAGGCTGCCACGGTCGGTGACCTGCTCAACCGGCAATGGCGTCGGCAACGCGTACGGTGTGTGGTTGGACAGGGTCTGCAGCAGTGCATAGAACGGCTTGCCGCCTTCGCGGGCCTTCAGTTCCTCCAGGCCACGGTTGAACATGTCCTGGTCGGACACGCCCCATGTCGGGTCGGAAAACACCGGATCGACGAAGTCGTTGCGGCCAATGAAGTTGGTCATGCCCTGGTTGCTGAAGAAGCCCGACTGGTTGTCCCAGGCGAAGTCGCCGTTGTAGACGTACACGTCGTCGAAATCACGCGCACTCAGCAACTGCGGCAGGCCCGACAGCTTGTGGCTGCCTTCGGGGGTCTGCATCAGGTATTCGAACCCCGGCAGGTTGGGGAAACACGCCATGGTGGCGAACATACCCTGGTGGGTGTGGGTGCCGTTGGAGAAGAAGCGATCAAACAGCAGGCCTTCCTTGGACAACTTGTCGAAGTACGGCGTGATATTGCCTGGACGGCCCAGCGCGCCCACCGAGTGGCCGGCGAAGCTCTCCATCAGGATCACGACCACGTTCTTGATCGGCAGGGTTTTCTCGGCCGGCGGCGTGAAATCACGGCGCACGGCAGCGGTGTCGGTATCCACCAGTTTCTCGCTCGGCAGTACCAGCATGTCACGCACGGTCTGGGTGGCCAGCGGTTGTTCCAGGGTCGCTTTCCAGACGTTGTCGCGATGCGCGGAGAAACGCGCCTTGGCCGCGCCGATCAACGACAGCGTCCCGTTAAGGCCCAACTGGTTGGCGAAGTTCGAGTCGGTGGTGTACACGTCACCCCAACGCAACGGCGGGCCCTGGCGCAGGGTGCCACGGATGGCGACCACGGCGACCAGCAGGCACACCACGAATACCGCAATGCGGCTGTACCACGGCGCCACCTGGCGCGTACCGATGCTGCCGCCACTGAACGGGCCGCGCGGGCGCGTTGCGCGGTCGGCGCCCTTGAAGGCCATGCTCAGGATCAGCGTGCCCACGGCCCAGGCCAGCAGGTAGCGCACCACCGGGAAGCCGTACCAGAGCATGCTCACCACGGTTTTCGGGTCTTCCTTCACATACTGGAAGACCAGGCCGTTGAGGCGCTGGTGGAACTCGCGATAGAAGTCCATCTCCATCAGGCCCAGGAACAGCGCAATGCTGGACGCAACGGTCAGCCACAACCGGAAAAACCCGCGCGCCGCCATGGCCCGGACGCTGAACAACGCCAACAGCAGCGGGACCAGCAGGTACATCACCAGGCGGATATCCAGGCGCAGGCCGTTGGCGAACGCTTCCAGGAAGGTGGAGGCCGGTGTGTCGAGGATCATCTCGCGGTTGTAAACCAGCAACGCCAGGCGCAGCAGGGAGAACATCACCATCATGACCAGTGCGCAGAGCAGCGTGTACGCCAGATGGGATTTGACGGTCGGTTGCAGCAGGCGATTTGAAGCTCGCTGCTGATTCAGGGCGTCCGGGTTTGCCATGTCGTTTTAGGACCCATTGGAAGTTGAAGTTGCGAAATAAATGCAGTGGCGTCCGCCCTCGCCCAGGCTGGCCGGGGTGGGTGGTTAACGCGGCGGGGCAAATGGTGCCCGATCAAGGCCGGCAAGGCTATTAATTACTGAACGTGCGAGCTTGCCACCGCTTTAAATGCCCCAGGGATTGGGGCCCTGGCAGAGGCACAAAGCGGGCGAATTGTCTTGGACGGGATGTGAAAATTTCGTGCAGCGAATACTTTCGACACACAAATTCAGCGGCGGTAATCAAAACCAATGTGGGAGGGGGCTTGCCCCCGATTAGCGGTGGGTCAGCACTGTATCCGTTGCTGACTCACCGCGATCGGGAGCAAGCCCCCTCCCGCATTGACCGAGTGCGGCGTTAGATTCGCACGTTACCGCGTGGCCCGGCGATCGCCCAGATGATCAGGCCCAGTACCGGCAGCAGCAGGATCAACAGAATCCACAACACCTTGGCGCCCGTGCTCGCGCCGCTTTTGAACACGTTGATGATCGCCCAGATATCCAGCGCGAGGATGATCAGGCCAATCAGGCCATTGAAAGTCGAACCCATGGTGTCGCTCCTAAGTGTGGGGGCATGCCCTTGTAGGATAGTCAGCCCTGGCGGGGGTTCCGTATTATTTAAACGTGAACGGCAATCTTCAGGGCTTCCAGCGACGGCTCAGCCTTGATGCCGACCTCGGCGCACAATTCCAGCACCCGCGGCAGGTCGTTGCCGAACACCAGGACGGCCTGGATTTCGTCATCGAGCAGTTGGCTGAAGTTGAGCAGCACGTAGCCACCGTCTTCCGGGCTCAGGGCGCTCATCTGGATCTGGATGCGATTGAGCGCCGTCAGGTCTTCGGTCTTGGCCAATTGCTTGGGCTTGAGGTTGAACGCCACGCCCGGGCCGAACGAGGCAACGATCTGGGCAAACAGATCGGCGTAGGTATCGGCCTGGAACAGCACAGTGTCCGGCAGGCTGCCGACCACCACCCACTCCCCCAGGGGAATCGGAAAGCTGTCGTCGTAGTTGATATCCGGATTGGCCGCCAGAAAAGCCGCAGGATCTGCGTAGGCCTGAGCCGCCTCATCGGCGATACGCGCCACCTCGTCCGTCCCCATGACGCCGCTGCTGATTTTGCTGATGAGTTCGACGAGAACGGTTTTCATGGGCGGGTCCTGTGGGGGGCGGGTTTTCGAGGGCGCGTAGCCTACACCAGTTTTTGCAACAGCGCCCCGGTATCCACGGCCCCCATGGTCTGCGCCGCCGCCAGCGCCGTCGCGCCCTGGGCATCGGTCGCCTTGGGATTGGCACCCTGGCCGAGCAGGTATTCGAGCATTTCGACACGGTTGAACATGGCTGCCATCATCAACGCCGTGCGCCCATCCGAAGACGCCGCCTCAACCGGGGTGCCGCCTTCGATCAGCGCCTTGACCACAGCCAGGTGGCCCTTGAATGCCGCACCGGCAATCGGCAGTTGGTTCTTGTCGTTGGCAATCAGGGGATCGGCCTTGAACTCCAGCAGCACTTTTACCGCCTCGGCATGACCGTGATAGGCGGCGAGCATCAACAGCGTGTCGCCATTGTGGTTACGAAAGTTGGCCGGCAAGCCTTTGGCCAACAGCGCTGCGAGCATGGCGGCGTCGCCTTTGCGGGCGACGTCGAAGACTTGCTCGGCAAATTCGGCGGCTTCGTCTTCGGTCATCTGTTTGGGCTGGGTCGACATGTAAGGCTCCTTCTTCTGATGCTTTATATGGCGCCCAGTGTCGCGATGGAGTTCCCCGCTGTCATGGCTTTTTTGTCGAAAGCGCCCATAGCCAGAATCAATAGTGGCAGTCCGCTCACCGGTATCTCGGACACCGCCAGCAGCCGGAATGGAATTTATCCGGGAATAATGCGGTCTGAATCGTCAGGAAAAGGGGACCTGCGCGTAAGAATTAACCGCCTGGATAACGCAAAATGCAGGATGCACGATGGCCTTTCATGCAAATTGCACGAAAATGAAAATCTGAAGAATTTATAACTCACTGATTTATAAAGATTTTTTATAAGACTCAATACTGGCACAATCGCTGCACCTATCACTCCATGCTTGCCAACTTGAGCCAATGGAGCTGATAGACATGAGCCTGATCCAAGATAAATTCGCTTCGGTATTTTCCAACTACGACGTCACTACCCAACCACGTCCGGACGGCGGCATTCTGTTGACCCTGCGTAACAGCGAAGGCAAACAAGTCAAGCGCTCGATCTCGTATCAGCAGCTGCACACCGCCGACCAACTGACCTGGGTGATCAGCGCCATCCGCCGCGACCTGGCAGAACAGGCCAGTGAGCTGCCGCAAATTTCGATGCTGCAAAGCCAGAACCGCTTTGCTCTGCCGACTTACCATTCGGCATAAGCTGCACCTTTAAAAAAGGGCCGCGACGCCGTTGAGCGTCGCAGCCCTTTTTTTATGCCGTCAGCACAGCCCCTGACGCGTCGCCTCATTCATCGCCTGCACCCGGTTATTCACGTCGAGCTTGCCGTAGATATTGCGCAGATGGAATTTGACCGTGGCCTCCGAGGTGCAGCGAATCCTGCTCATCTCCCAAATGGTTTTGCCCTCGGAGGCCCATCGCAGAATCTCCAGCTCCGTCCGGGTGAGGGGCTTGCCGAGCAGACTCAAGCGTCTTCTGATGGCCGTCGGCACGATTTCCAACGGGTGAGATATCTCCTCTGGGCGACTCATTGCTCTCTCCTTTTTATATGCCGATGCGCTGCCACCCTTCGGATTCCTCCTATTGACAGGCGCTATGAACATTGAACAAAGCGAGAGTTACACAACCTGAGCAATGAGGGGCCAAGGCTGAGGATAAACAGCCAAGCCCTACGCGTTATGAGGCTTCTTCCCACAGCAAATTCCAACTTGCCCGGGTTGAACATTTAAAAGATTTGTTTTAGTCATCCAACCTCGCAGAGCGCCGGGCGATGTCACTGCCGGTCAACTTCGGCACCGAGCCCTCGACGGTGTTGAACATATGCAGCACGACACAATAAGCATGCTCACCCATGTCGAACCAATGGGGCATGTCGGCGGGCACGATCAGCAGATCGTTCTTCTCACACCGCACGCCGTAGACATACTCGCCAATGCGCATCGAGCACAGCCCCTGGCCGGCGATGAAGAATCGCGCCTGGTCTTCAGCGCAGGTGTGTTCATCCAGGCGCTCGGCCGGCAGCGCTTCTTTGGAGTCAGCACCGTTCACGCGGATCACCTCGGCACGCGCGTAGCCAAGCGCGTCAATCTGCGTCTGATACGCCGCAATCAGTTGCGCCTCGTCGGCATCCTTTTCGAGTGTGCCGGGCTGCCAGCGCTCAAAGCGCACGCCGTGTTCGGCCAGGGTCGACTGAATGTCGTCGAAGTGGGTCAGCACCTTGTCAGGGGTGGCCGGTGTAGTGAGGTCATAGACAGCGACATAGCTCATTGCACGGTTCCTTGGTTTGGCTCTTGCAATCGAAAGCCAATGATAACGGCGGCAGCCAGGGCCGCGATGCTCGCAATACTGAACGTCAGCGTGGGCCCCAGCAGGTTCCAGCTGTAACCGGCATAGAGCGCACCCAGCGCACCACCGGTGCCGGCCAATGCGGCGTAAAGCGCCTGGCCCTGGCCTTGCTGGCGATCACCGAAACTGCGCTGCACGAAAGCGATGGCCGCCGCATGGAAACTGCCGAACGTGGCGGCATGCAGCACTTGCGCCAGCAGCAACACCCAGAAAAATTCGGCAAATGCGCCGAGCAGCAGCCAGCGCAGCGCCGCCAGCAGGAAACTGGCCAGCAGCACCCGTCGCACCGAAAAGCGCGCCAGGAGGCGACTCATGGCCAGGAACATCAAGACCTCCGCCACCACCCCGAGGGCCCACAGCAAGCCGATCACGCCACGGCTGTAGCCCAGGTGTTCAAGGTGCAGCGTGAGAAAGGTGTAATACGGGCCATGGCTCATCTGCATCAGCGCCACACAGGCATAGAACGCCAGCACGCCGGGGTTGCGTAACTGCCGCAGAAATCCGTCGCCGGCCAGGCGCTGGCCCTGGCTGGCGGGCTGCGCATTCGGCACCCATAGGCTGGCACCGATGATACCGGCCATGATCACCACGACCACCACCGGGTAGATGTCCACGCTCAGCCAGTCGAACAGGCGGCCCATGATCACGACGGTGAGGATAAAGCCGATGGAGCCCCACAGGCGGATCTGGCTGTAGCGCGATGTCTGTCGTTGCAGATGAGCCAGGGTGATCACTTCGAACTGCGGCAGTACAGCGTGCCAGAAGAACGCATGCAGGGCCATGACCAGGGCCAGCCAGGCGTAGGTCTTGCTGACGAAAATCAACGAGAAACTCAACAGCGTGCACACCGCGCCGAACCGCACGATGGCCAGGCGGCGACCGGTGTAGTCGCCCAGCCAGCCCCACAGGTTGGGCGCCACGCAACGCATCAGCATGGGAATGGCCACCAGCTCGCCGATACGCGCGCTGGAGAAGCCCAGGTGATCGAAGTACAACGCCAGGAACGGTGCCGTTGCCCCGAGCAGGGCGAAGTAGAACAGGTAGAAGCTGGAGAGGCGCCAATAAGGGAGGGCTGTCACTGTCAGCCCGTCACAGCTGGCCCAGCACCGGCGTACTCACCTGCACATCGGCATTTTGTCCACGGTTGCGCAGCAGATGGTCCATCAACACGATAGCCATCATCGCCTCGGCAATCGGTGTGGCGCGGATGCCGACGCACGGATCGTGACGGCCCTTGGTGATCACGTCGACCGGGTTGCCATGTACATCGATCGAGCGGCCCGGCGTGGTGATGCTCGATGTGGCCTTGAGCGCAAGGTGCGCAACAATCGGCTGGCCCGAGGAGATGCCCCCGAGGATGCCACCGGCATTGTTGCTGAGGAACCCCTGCGGGGTCATCTCGTCGCGATGCTCGGTGCCGCGCTGGGCCACACAGGCGAAACCGGCGCCGATTTCCACGCCCTTGACCGCGTTGATGCTCATCAGCGCGTGGGCCAGTTCGGCGTCGAGACGGTCGAAGATCGGCTCGCCCAGGCCCGGCTTCACGCCCTCGGCCACGACGGTGATCTTCGCACCGACCGAATCCTGGTCGCGGCGCAACTGGTCCATGTAGGCTTCCAGTTCCGGCACCTTGTCCGGGTCGGGGCAGAAGAAGGCATTGTCTTCGACGCTGTCCCAGGTTTTGAACGGGATTTCAATCGGGCCGAGCTGGCTCATGTAGCCACGAACGACGATGCCCTGGGTCGCCAGGTATTTTTTGGCAACGGCGCCGGCCGCCACGCGCATCGCGGTTTCACGGGCCGAACTGCGGCCGCCGCCGCGGTAGTCGCGTTCGCCGTATTTGTGATGGTAGGTGTAGTCGGCGTGGGCCGGGCGGAACAGCTCCTTGATCGCCGAGTAGTCCTTGGACTTCTGGTCGGTATTACGGATCAGCAGGCCGATGGCGCAACCGGTGGTGCGGCCTTCGAACACTCCGGAGAGAATCTCGACTTCATCGGGTTCCTGGCGCTGGGTGGTATGACGGCTGGTGCCGGGCTTGCGGCGATCCAGATCACGCTGCAGGTCTTGCACCGCCAGCTCGAGGCCGGGCGGGCAGCCGTCGACAATGGCGACCAACGCCGGGCCATGGCTTTCGCCCGCGGTGGTGACAGTGAACAGCTTGCCGAAGGTGTTGCCGGACATGCGGAGCGCTCCGTGAAATCAGTTGAATCAAGTCAACCGTAATAACTTAAGGCGGCCAGTATACGCAGGCTAACCGACTAGTTCATCCTCGAAACCTTACCGGTAGACGTTGGTCCAACCGGCACCTCTCCAATGATGGCGCGATGATGCTGCGAGTTCTGCTGTTCACCCTCACCTTGTTTACCGCCGCGGTCCAGGCCGCCTCCCCTGTCGTGCTGCAACGGCCCATCAGCCTGGACACCGGCAGCGGCGAGCTGTTTGGCTCGCTGCTGTTGCCGCAGTCCGACCAGCCCGTGCCGGTGGTGCTGATCATCGCCGGTTCAGGCCCCACCGACCGCAACGGCAACAGCGCCGACGGCGCGCGCAACGACAGCCTCAAGCGCCTGGCCTGGGTGCTGGCCCGACACAATATCGCCAGCGTGCGCTATGACAAACGCGGCGTGGCCGCCAGCCTTGCCGCGACCCCGGATGAGCGCAACCTGACCCTCGACGCCTACGTGGCCGACGCCGTGGCCTGGGGCAAGTTGCTCAAGGCCGACAAGCGCATGGGCCCGTTGATTGTGCTGGGCCACAGCGAAGGCGCGCTGGTCGCCGCCCTCGCCGCGCCGCAGTTGAACCCGGCCGGGGTGATTTCGTTGTCCGGCAGCGCCCGCCCGGTCGACCAGGTGATTCGCCAGCAACTGGCCGATCACCTGCCACCGGCCCTGTTGCTGCGCAGCAACGAAATTCTCGACCACCTCAAGGCCGGCCAGGTGGATGACGATGTGCCACCCCCGCTGGAAGGTATTTTCCGACCCAGCGTGCAGCCCTATCTGATCAGCCTGTTCCGCGCCGACCCCTCGGCAGCCTTTGCCCGCTTGAGCATGCCGGCATTGATCATCCAGGGCACCAACGACATACAGGTCGGCGTAGGCGATGCCCGGCAGCTGAAACAAGCCAAGCCCGACGCACAGTTGACCGTGATCGAAGGCATGAACCACGTGATGCGCATCGTGCCCAACAACGTCAAGCAACAACTGGCGTCCTACAACGACCCGAAATTGCCCCTCGCCGCCGAGCTGGGCGAGCGGGCAGTGCGCTTTATCAACGAACTTGCCCCCCGTTAAGCGGCAATTGGCCTCCAGTCCTGGGGAAAACGGCCGATAAGCCCAGGGTCGACAGTAAAAAGACTGTCGGCCCGCAGGGCTTGGACAGGATCGCGCCGCATGACAACCACTGAAGCAACACCAGAATCCAACGCCGATATTCCGGCTGAAACCGAGGCCGCCGCCGCAGCAGCGCTGCCATGGGCGGACGTACACGCCGAACATTTCAAGATGCTGCGCCTCGCCCCGTTGGCCATCGACCGTGCGACCGGCGCGCGGCCCTTGCGGTTTGTGCAGTTCGGTTACGCCGAGCGCCATGATTCGCATCACAGTCTGTTGCGCCTGGTGATCCAGTTGCCCGGCCAGCGCGTACGGCGTGAGCAGAACCAGCTGGATATCTGGGTGGATCACGATAAACATCGCGTGCACTTCGGCCCGGGCAACAGCCTGGAAATCGAACCGGCCAACCGCGGTCTCGGCCGCTTCCTGGTGGCCCAGGCCGCCGCATGGGCCAAAAAGAAGTGGTCACACTACCGCGTCGATGGCGTGGACCTGGCCAACAAGGACGCGCTCAACGAAGCCACGCGCCTGCGCCGCGATCACTTCCTGCGCGTCCAGGGTTTTGACGTGGCCTATGCCGACGTGCAACACCTCAAGGGCAACGTACAGCCGGGCAAAGTCAGCGATGTGCTGGACAGCTGGAACACCGAGAAGGTGCAATTCGTGGAAATCCTCGAAGCTGCGCAGATGCTGCAACAGGCCGAGCACAACCTGGCCGAGCAGGAGGTGAAGCTGCGCAAGGAAGAGGAAAAGGTCCTCAAGTTCAAACGCGAGGACAGCGGGCTGCGCTTTACCATCACCTGTCTGGTGGCGTTTACCGTGTTTCAGGCGGGGCTGTTGATCTGGATTGCCACGCACCGGTAACAGACTGGAATGCAATCAAATGTGGGAGGGGGCTTGCCCCCGATAGCGGTGTGTCAGTCAACAATGCATTTACTGACACTGCCTCATCGGGGGCAAGCCCCCTCCCACATTGACCGAGTTAAACGCGCGCGGCAAAGACGGCCTGATGCTGGCGGCACTGCTCAGCGGTGAGCATGAACACCCCATGCCCACCCCGCTGGAAGTCCAGCCAGGCGAAATCCACTTCCGGGTACAGCGCTTCAACATGCACCTGGCTGTTGCCCACTTCGACAATCAGCAAACCCTTCTCGGTCAGGTGGTCCGCCGCTTCAGCCAGCATCCGCCGTACCAGATTCAAGCCGTCGTTACCGCACGCCAGACCCAGTTCCGGTTCGTGCTGGTATTCGTCCGGCATATCGGCAAAGTCCTCGGCGTCCACATACGGCGGATTGGACACAATCAGATCGAAGCGCTGAGCCGGCAGCCCGTCAAACCCGTCGCCCTGCACGGTATAGACGCGCTCATCGACGCCATGGCGCTCGATGTTCTGGTTGGCCACCTCGAGGGCTTCGAAGGACAAGTCGCCCAGCACCACTTCAGCCTCGGGGAATTCGTAGGCACAGGCGATGCCGATGCAACCGGAGCCGGTGCACAAGTCGAGAATGCGCGCCGGCGGCTGGGCCAGCCAGGGTTCGAAGCGGTTTTCAATCAGTTCGCCAATCGGTGAGCGCGGAATCAGCACGCGCTCGTCGACAATAAACGACATGCCGCAGAACCACGCCTCCTTGAGCAAGTAGGCCGTGGGCACGCGCTCATGGATACGTCGATGCAACAAACGCTGCACGTGGGAGATTTCCTCTTCTTCCAGATTGCAGTCCAGGTAGCTGTCGGCAATTTCCCACGGCAGATGCAGGGCGCCGAGCACCAGTTGCCGGGCTTCGTCCCAGGCATTGTCGGTGCCGTGGCCAAAAAACAGGTTTTCCCCATGGAAACGGCTGACAGCCCAACGGATATGGTCGCGCAAGGTGCGCAGGCGGGAAGTGATCACGGGGCAGACTCCTGGAAAAAACGACTGGCGATTCTAACAGCGTTCATCTGTACCGACGATGTACGAAACACCGCTGCCGTATGTCGGATTTCATCCAAATCACCCCTAATGACTTAAACAAGCCACCCTCTTGACATGGCTGCACGCCAGCAACGGCGTACCTTACGATGGTAGCGATTCACAGAACCGCTCAGCCAGTGGACAATGTCGCAAAAGCCCCCCTCACAGGAGCCCCAGAATGTCCGTTCCAAAGACGATGTTTCAACTCAGCGGTCGTGGTTACGCAGCTGCCAACCTTGCCCATGCGACCCTCGTGATCATCGACGCCCAGAAGGAATACCTCAGCGGCCCACTCGCCCTCTCGGGCATGGACGCGGCGGTCGGCAACATCAAGCAACTGGTGACCGCTGCGCGCAACGCCGGACGGCCGATTGTGCATGTGCGCCACCTGGGCACCGTCGGCGGCCTGTTCGATCCGCAAGGCGAGCGCGGCGAATTCATCCCCGGCCTCGAGCCTGAAGGCGACGAAACCATTATCGGCAAGCTGCTGCCCAGCGCCTTTCACGGCACCGGCCTGGAAAAACACTTGCAGGACCTGGGTTCGCTGGACCTGATCGTCTGCGGATTCATGAGTCATTCAAGCGTCAGCACCACGGTACGTGCCGCCAAGAACCTCGGCTTTCGCTGCACCCTGGTGGAAGATGCCTGCGCTACACGCGACTTGCCCTACACGGGTGGCGTGCTCAGTGCCGAACATGTGCAGCAAACTGAAATGGCCATCATGGCCGACAACTTTGCGACCCTGGCATTGACCAAAGATCTGATCTGATCGTCTCTCTGATGAGCGGTGTGCCCCAGTTCATTGCCCCGCTCATCCGCAAAGCCTGCTCATTTCGCGCATTTGCCTCGGGCACAGGAACAACCTGTGTATCTTCCGGTCGAAGGGCCGATACCCTGGAGGAAAGGTCGGAATGAAGATATCCGATGGTTTTGATGCTCGTCGCTTGCGCCCCAAGGGCCCGAGCAATTGGCGTCTGCGCCTGGTGGCGGGCATTGCCGCGCTGCTGGCGATCGTAGGTCTGCTGTTGGCTGGCGCTGGTGGCGCCGGTCTGTTTGGGCATTCGCCGGCACTTGGCGAACTGAATGCCAGCCCTGGTGGTTCAGCGATCCTGCTGGGGATCGGGCTGTTGGTGCTGTGGTTGGGTGTATGGCTATGGCGCAGCAGCCGTCGGAAAATGCGCCAGCCGTTGTCGTTGAATATCGCCTCGCACCTGATGAAAAAGCACGACTAATGGCGCTTGGATAGTATTTGCCACGCCGCAGCCGCCGCGATTTAGGTAAACTGCCCGCCCTGCGCGGAGGCTGCCATGCAAGACGACGATTTTTCCCTGTTCAAGAACGAGCTGCGCGGCGTCAAGCCGATCAAGCACGACCGCGCCGACACCGGCAAACCCAAGGCTGATCGGGCGCAAATCGCCAAGCTGCGTCAGGCCGCGACCGTGCGCACCGATGCCACCACCGTGGATGGTTTGTCGGATCAGTTCGTGATCGATGTCGGCCCCGAAGACGAGTTGATGTGGGCCCGCGACGGGGTGCAGGAAAGCCAGATGCGCAAGCTCAAGGCCGGCCAGATCCCGTTCGAGGGCAGCCTCGACCTGCACGGCATGACCGTGGAGAAGGCCCGGGAAACCCTGTGGGCCTTCCTCGCCGAAGCCACCAGGTTCGAAATCCGCTGCGTGCGCGTCACCCACGGCAAGGCCGTGCGGCTGGACGGCAAGCGGCCGATGATCAAGAGCCACGTCAACACCTGGCTGCGCCAGCACACCCAGGTGCTCGGCTTTACCTCCTGCCAGGCCCGCCACGGCGGGGCCGGCGCGGTGTATGTGATGCTCAAGCGCACCATGATGGAGGGGCGCGACGAGTAACAGACAAAAAGCCCAGCACTCGGGCTGGGCTTTCAATCAGAAAATCCGGGCTTTATTCGCCGGCGAACTCTTTAGCCTTCTTCTCTCTTGCCAGTGAAATCACGGCTTTTTGCATCGTGATTGCAGTATTGGCTGCGCTTCGATAGACCGCACGCTTCTCCTCCACCGAACAGCTTCGGAAAAAGTCGGACATGGTTGTAGAAGGGTATTTTTCCAGTGTTTCCGTAATTTCGCCTTTCATGGGGCTACTCCGGCCAACATTTGCTCAAGTTATTCAGGATGGTAGGGCTGCCTGACCAGTTCGTCAATTTCGTCGGTTGACAGGTCAATACCAACCTCTGCATCGGTCCCGTCAGTATCCTTGAGAATCACATCGACCTGGATGTTCCCCAGAAGCTCGCGCTTCAATTGGCACACCGTCGCCTTGGATGCATAGAACTGGCGAACAAATTCCACGCAAGGGATATTTCTGCCTTCAATGGCCTCCCGTGCAAGCACGAATTCCCATGCCAGTTCCGGCTTTTGATACACATACATGATTTGAACTGACCGGTTTTTCTTGCCGAGCGCACGCTGGATGTTTTTTCGCGCAACGTCGAGATTCGCGAGAGTCCCATCCAGAAGAAATGACTGTCGCTGCTGATAAACGAGGTCGATGGCCCGCTCCACCATGACGGTTACGCCGCGCTGAAACAGGCTCGAATTCGCACCGTTATACTCAGGAAAATAATCCCTGAAGTCGTCAGGGTCGATACGAAGCGTTTTGGCCCCATGCGCCTCCATCAAATTGACAAAGGACTTCGAGACCTCAGTCTTACCGGCGCCAGGAGAACCCGCCATAAAAACCGAGACGGGATATTCTTCACCGGGATAGCGAGTCAAGCAGGCCAAATCCATGGCAATTCGTGTCCGATTCGCCTTGGCGAAGCCAACGGCACGCTCAGCAATACTTCGTTCCCGTGGCGTCATCACATACTCCTCACTGGAGGCCGACTTTAACATCGGCTTCGTCCGGGAATACACCTGTCGCCATACCTACGCTACTATGTGCGCCAATCACCAGCGCACACTGCGATATCGGCGCGGTAACAACGCTTCATATTGGTACAGGCATACACCGTACCGCTCTGAAACCCATACGGAAACAGTCCTGTGACATTGGAACAAAACTACACCGCGATTCTCGGCCAACTCGGCGAGGACGTCTCCCGCGAGGGTCTGCTCGACACGCCAAAGCGTGCCGCCAAGGCAATGCAGTACCTCTGCCGCGGTTATGAACAGACGCTCGAAGAAGTCACCAATGGCGCCTTGTTCAGCTCCGACAACAGCGAAATGGTGCTGGTCAAGGACATCGAGTTGTACTCGCTGTGCGAACACCACTTGCTGCCGTTTATCGGCAAGGCTCACGTGGCGTACATCCCGAGCGGCAAAGTGCTGGGCCTGTCGAAGGTCGCGCGGATTGTCGACATGTATGCGCGTCGCCTGCAGATCCAGGAAAACCTCAGCCGCCAGATCGCTGATGCGGTGCTGGAAGTGACCGGCGCCCTCGGCGTGGCGGTGGTGATCGAGGCCAAGCACATGTGCATGATGATGCGCGGTGTGGAAAAACAGAATTCGTCGATGATCACGTCGGTGATGCTCGGTGAGTTCCGTGACAACGCGGCCACCCGCAGCGAATTTCTCAGCCTGATCAAGTAAGTGGCTGTGTAGGAAAAACCGGCGTTCATCGCCGGTTTTTTTTCGCCCGCAAAATTCAGGTAAGCTGCGACCCCTTCTCCATGGGCAAGAGGCTTTCAGCCATGTTCGTCAAAGCACTTCGAGTCGGCCTCGGCCAGATCATCATCGCCGGCGACTTCCTGACCCGCCCGCGCAAAAAGCAGCGCCCCGCTGAACAACAGGCGCAGGTGAACGCAGCGGCCAAAGACCTGACCTTGTATCAGTTCCATGCCTGCCCGTTCTGCGTGAAGACGCGGCGCACCCTGCATCGCCTGAATGTGCCGGTCGCGCTCAAGGATGCGAAAAACAACGCGCAGGATCGCCAGACCCTGCTGGAGCAAGGCGGCAAGATCAAGGTGCCGTGCCTGCGCATCGAAGAAAACGGCCAGACCACCTGGATGTATGACTCCAAGGTGATCATTGATTACCTGGACAAGCGCTTCGCCGCGATCTGACAGACCTGCGAAGATCCATTGTGGGAGGGGGCTTGCCCCCTCCCACATTCAGTTCGGTGTTGGCAACTCCAGGTCCAGCAACGCCGACCCAAGACATTTGCCATGGGCATCCAGCGCCAGCGAGCGGGTCACGCCGCCGCGCAGGATGCCCGGCAACACAAAATTCAGCGCCTGTACATTGGGTAACTCGTAACGCCGGACCGGCGCAGCGCCTGGTTCCAGCAAATCGGCGAAGAACTCGGTAACACGCGCCACCGTAAGCTGCTGGCACAGCCACGGATAATCTTCGGCGCGATAGGCAATGATCGAGATGTTCGACGTGTCGCCCTTGTCCCCGGTGCGGGAATGGGCCAGCGTGTGCAGTTTCATCCTTCAATCCTCGGTTTGACGTCGCCTCGGGGCAGCAGCAACGACGCCACCGCCACCACCTGGCGCACGCTCTTGCTCGCTCCACCACCGCCGGCCGGGCCGTTGGTGTAGAGGGTTTCCACTTCATTGCCGACGCGCACGGCGTCGCCGCGATCCGCACAACGAGCAGCGACGCGCAGGCGCACCTCCCAGGGCTCGACAGTGCTGCGCGGACCATGCAATGAGTCCATGCCGATCAACTCGGCGCGCACGTCCTGCATCTTCACGCCGGTCAGTTCCAGACGCTTGAGCACCACCTTCCGCGCCAATTGCGCCCGCGCGACAGCGCCTGGACCGCCGTAGGACATCTGTCCTTCGCCAATCCAGCCATCCAGATAACCGACACTGACCTTCAGCTGCTCAGGCCGGGCACGACCGTCGGCCCCCTGGGCACGCACCTGATCAATGCCCTCCTCGACGAAGCCCACCCGTGAAAAATCGGCCGTGACATCCGGGGTCAAATAGGCCGCCGGGTCGTGCACTTCGTAGATCAATTGTTCGCTGCAGGTGGCGCGGCTGACCTGCCCCCCGGAGCCCGCCACTTTGGTAATCAAGGCATTACCGTCGGCGTCGACCTCGGCCAACGGAAAGCCCAGGCGTGCCAGGTCATCCACGTCCTTGCAGCCTGGGTCGGCGAAATAACCACCGCTGACCTGCCCCGCACACTCGAGCAAATGCCCGACCAGAGTGCCCCGGCCCAGGCGCAGCCAATCATCGGCGGCCCAGCCGAATTCAAACATCTGCGGCGCGAGAAACAGTGACGGGTCGGCCACACGCCCCGTAATCACTACATCGGCGTCAGCGCGCAAGGCCTCAAGGATGCCCTCCACGCCCAGGTAGGCATTCGCCGAAACCAGCCGTTCACCCAGTGCGCCCAGGGTCTGGCCGTTGTCCAGCAACTGCTCGGGCCGCAACACCTGCAACACGTCGTCGCCCACCACCGCCACCACCTTGAGGTTCACGCCCAACTCATTGGCGATACGCCGCACTTCGGCGGCGGCCGACACCGGGTTGGCCGCGCCCATATTGGTGATCACGCGCAGACGCCGACGACCTGGGTGACGCCCGACAAAGGGCAGCACCCGGTGCATGCGCTCACTCAACAAGGGGTCGTAGCCACCTGCCGGATCGCTGATACGCGCCTGTTGCGCCAGGGCAATCGTGCGTTCGGCCAGGCACTCGAACACCAGGTAATCCAGGTCGCCCTGTTCGGCCAGTTCCACGGCGGGTTCGATACGGTCACCGGAGTAGCCGGCGCCGGCGCCGATGCGCAAGGTTTTCATCTCAGATAACTCCTCTTAGATAACGCCCAAAAGCAGCGCGGTCAGGGTCATCAGCACCGACGCGGCAAACAGAAAAGGAATGGTGAAGCGCTGGTGATCGGCCAGTTCGATCTTGCACAGGCCCACCAGCAGGAAGGTCGCGGGGGTCAGCGGGCTGACCGGGAAGCCGGTGGTGTGCACGCCCAGCAACGAGGCCTGTGCCACTTGCAGCGGGTCGACGCCCAGCGCCTTGCCGACTTCGGCGATCACCGGCATCACGCCGAAATAGTAGGAATCGGGATCGAACAACATGCTCAATGGCATGGAAATAAAGCCCACCACAGCCGGAATCAGCTTGCCGTGGCCGGCCGGAATCTGCGCCACCGCCACTTCGGCAATCGCCTTGAGCATGCCGGTGCCTTGCATGATCCCGGTAAACACCCCAGCGGCGAGCAGGATACTGGCCATGGTCAGGGCCGTTTTCGCATGGGCGTCGATACGCGCGCGCTGGGCCTCGACATTGGGGTAGTTGATGCACAGCGCGACGACGGTGCCGAGCATGAACATCACCACCGGGTCGACCCAGCCGGCGATCATCACCACCATCACCAGCACGGTGAGCACCAGGTTGACCCAGAACAGCCGTGGACGGCGCAGCTTGATATCGTCGTCACTGAGCACCCGTTGCGGCACCGCGTCCACGCGGGAACCGACGCCCAGGCCCAGGCGTTTTTCTTCCCGATGGCCCAGCCACCAGGCGCAGGCGAACACGAAGATCAACCCGACAATCTGCACCGGGATCAGCGGCTGGAACAGGTCGGCCACCGGCACATGCAAGGCCGCTGACGAGCGCAGCACCGGCCCGGTCCACGGCAGGAAGTTGACCCCGGCGGCCATCGCACAGACGCAGGCCAGAATGCGCTTGTCGATGCCCAGCCGGGTGTACAACGGCAACATCGCCGGCACCGTTACCAGAAAGGTCACCGCGCCGGAACCGTCCAGGTGCACCAGCAGCGCCAGGGTCGCGGTGCCGACGACAATCCGTGTAGGACGCGTGCCGACCGTGCGCAGGATGCGATCGATGATCGGGTCGAGCATGCCGGCGTCGGTCATGATCCCGAAGAACAGGATCGCAAACACAAACATGCCCACTACCGGGGCGACGTTTTTGATGCCAGTGATGATGAACCCACTGGTTTGCAGGCCGAACCCACCGATCAGCGCGGCGATGATCGGCAAGGCAATCAGGGCCACCAGGGGCGAGAGGCGCTTGCTCATGACGGCGGCAAGCAGGCAGAGGATGGTAATGACACCCAGGGTTGCGAGCATGGGGTACTCCAGAGCGGCCTTGGTGGCCGGTTATTGTTTTCCCTGGAGTATTGGAAGCGGGTCAGTCTTTGTAAATTGGAATATTCGGCATGGTATGTTCGGAAAAACAAAACGAAGCGGCCCTTATGAAAAACAGCATTCAGCACATCCAGGCCTTCCTCGCCGTTGCGCGCACCGGCAGTTTCACCAAGGCCGCCAACGAGCTGCACCTATCTCCCTCAGCCCTCACCGTGCAAGTCCAGCAGCTGGAAGACTGGCTCGGCGTCGCGCTGCTCGACCGCAGCCCGCGCCATGTGAGCATCACCGCCGCCGGCCAGGCGGCGCGTGGTCCCATGGAAAAATTGCTGCTGGACCTGGACAACATCGTCACCGGCTCGCGCGACCTGGCCGCCCTGCGCCGGGGTGTGGTCACCATCGCCGCCCTGCCCTCGGTGTGCGCCGGCAGCCTGCCGCCGGTGTTGCGCCTGTTTCGCGAGCGCTTCGCCGGGATTGAAGTGCGCCTGCATGACCTCGTGGCCCATCGCATACATGCCCAGGTGCGTTCCGGCGACGTGGATTTCGGCATCGGCGTGCGCGCGCGCCTGAGTCATGGCCTGGACTTCGTGCCGGTGTTGAACGATCGGTTGTGCGCGTTTGTGCCGCTGAACCATGGGCTGACGCGCTATCGATCACTGACCCTGGAGCAACTGGCAGACCAACCGATCATCCTCACCGGACGCGACAGCAGCGTGCGCGAGCAAGTGGACGCGCTGTTTGACCAGACACGGCTCACACTGAACGCGGGCATGGAAGCCAACTATATGTCGACAGTATTGGCATTGGTGCGCCAAGGGTTGGGCATCAGTGTGCTGCCGGAATCGGCGGCGGACAGCCTGGAGGGGTTGAAGCGGATCAACATCGATCATCCCGGCGTGAACCGGGAGATCGGGTTGATCAGTCGCAGTGGGATGGCATTGAGCCCGGCAGCGCAGCGCTGCTTTGACCTGCTGAATAAAAAATTAGCTGACTCACCATTGAGCTAAAGGTCGGAGAGGGCTTGGCGAACACCACCCTCTGTAGGAGCGAGCTTGCTCGCGAAAAACGTCAACGATAACGCGTGCTTCCTGAATGAACGCGGTGCCTGTGAGTTTTTCGCGAGCAAGCTCGCTCCTACATCAGGGCTTGCCCGCGCCTTTTAATTGCATGATCAGTCCAGCATCGGGACATGCCGAGGATGGCTGGCCACCCGCTTCAACCACGCCTGCACCGCCGGATACTGCGCCAGGTCAAACCCGCCTTCATGGGCCACATGGGTATAGGCATACAACGCGATATCGGCAATCGAATAGTGCTCGCCCACCAGATACGGCGTGGCTTGCAGCTGGCGCTCCATCACTCGCAACGCCTTGTAGCCGCCCTTGTGGGTCGTCTTGTATTCCTCAAGACGATCCGGCGGCATGTTCAGGTAGAACTGAATGAACCGCGCCACGGCAATATACGGCTCGTGGCTGTATTGCTCGAAGAACTGCCACTGCAACACTTGTGTGCGCAAACGCGGTTCGCTCGGCAAGAAGTCGCTGCCATCGGCGAGGAAGTTGAGAATCGCGTTGGACTCCCACAGGCAGGTGCCGTCTTCCAGCTCCAGCACCGGGATCTTGCCGTTGGGGTTCTTGGCCAGAAACTCAGGGGTCTGGGTGTCGCCCTTGAGAATATCGATATCGATCCATTGATACGCAATACCCAACAGGTTGAGCATCAATTTGATCTTGTAGCAGTTGCCCGATTTGTAATCGCCATAAACCTTGTACATGGGCTCCCCTTATGCCGCTTGACGCGCCCTGAACGAACGCTTGCGCCCACAAAGTGCGGGTATCGACGGTTTGTTTCAAGACATCGCACAGAATAAATCCGCTCGCCCGCTGTGAAGATGGCCTTTCATCCCTTTCCGCGTCAATAATCGAAAACATTATTTGCTTTATTTGTATACAAAAGCATAATTCGCTTCGTGCGAGTTCCTGACCTATCAGTCAACAAAACCCGCCAGCACCTCAAAGCGCTGTCGCCCACTCATGTGATCGGCGCTGGAAATAACAATAAAACGATTGAGGAGTACTCGCTGTGGATAGCCGCAAAACCGAAGCCCCAACCCTGGATCTCAGCCCGCCGCAGCACGGCTGGCTCGAACGCCTGTTCAAACTGCGCTTGCATGGCACCACAGTGAAGACCGAGCTGATCGCCGGCCTTACCACCTTCATCACCATGGCCTACATCATCTTCGTCAACCCCAACATCATGGCCGATGCGGGCATCGACCACGGTGCGGCGTTCGTCGCCACCTGCATCGCCGCCGCGCTGGGCTGCCTGTTGATGGGCCTGTACGCCAACTGGCCGGTGGGCCTGGCGCCGGGCATGGGCCTGAACGCGTTTTTCACCTACACCGTGGTGGGCACCATGGGCTACAACTGGGAGACCGCCCTCGGCGCGGTATTTATCTCCGGCGTGCTGTTCATGATCCTGACCCTGTCGCGCATCCGCGAATGGCTGCTCAACAGTATTCCCGTGAGCCTGCGCCACGCCATGGGCGCCGGGGTAGGCCTGTTCCTCGGCGTGATTGGTCTGAAAACCGCCGGGATCATCGTCGACAGCCCGGCGACCCTGATCAAGCTTGGCTCCCTGCACGAACCCGCGCCGTTGCTGGCGGCGGTGTGTTTCCTGCTGATCGCCATTCTCAGCTATCACCGCGTGTTCGGCGCGATCCTCATCAGCATCATCGCCGTGACGCTGGCGGGCTGGGGCCTGGGCCTGGTGCAGTACAACGGCATTCTCTCCACCCCACCGAGCCTGGCGCCGACCTGGATGGCGATGGACGTGATGGGTGTGTTCAATGTGAGCATGATCAGCGTGGTATTCGCTTTTCTTTTTGTACACATGTTCGACACGGCGGGTACACTGATGGGCGTTGCGCAACGTGCAGGCCTGGTGAACGCCGACGGCAAGATCGACAACCTGTCCCGCGCGCTGAAGGCCGACAGTGCTTCCAGTGTATTCGGTGCCATGGTCGGCGTGCCGCCAGTGACCAGCTACGTGGAAAGTGCCGCCGGCGTTGCAGCCGGTGGCCGTACCGGGCTGACCGCTGTAACGGTAGGCGTGCTGTTTGTGGCGGCGATGTTCTTCGCGCCGCTGGCCGGCATGATTCCCGCCTACGCCACCGCCGGGGCGTTGATCTACGTGGCAATGTTGATGATGGCGAGCATGGCGCATATCAACTGGGATGAAGCCACCGACAGCATTCCGGCGATCGTCACCGCGATCATGATGCCGCTGACGTTTTCGGTCGCGGACGGTATTGCCCTGGGCTTCATCACCTACGTGGCGCTCAAGGCCGGCACCGGCAAGTACCGCGAGATTTCCGTGAGCCTGTGGGTGCTGTGCGCGATCTTTATTGCCAAGTTTGTGTTTTTGTAAAAGCAGCGGCAAGTTTTCAGCTGCAAGCTGCAAGCTGCAAGCTGCAAGCTGCAAGCTACAAGCTACAAGCTACAAGCTATAACTTGCAGCTTGAAGCTTGCGGCTTGAAGCTTGCCGCTTGCCGCTTGCCGCTTGCCACTTGCCACTTGCCACTTGCCGCCGACAACTGGAGCTCACAACATGACGATCGAAACCTGGCTGCTGTTCAGCGGCGCCGCGCTGGTGGTGATCCTGATCCCGGGCCCGCTGTCCCTGCTGATGATCAGCAACAGCCTCAACTACGGCCTGCGCCGCTCGTACCCGGCATTCCTGGGCGGGGTGTTCGCCTCGATCTGCCTGCTGAGCGCTTCGGCCCTGGGCCTGGGCGCACTGCTGCTGGCGTCCGAGCAAGTGTTCAGCGCATTGAAGATCGTAGGTGCGCTGTACCTGTTCTACCTCGCCTGGCAGAGCTGGCAGCAATCGCGCCTGCCGGCCCAGGGTGCACACGTGCCGCAGACGCCTGCCGTGCCGCGCTTTCGCGCCTTGTTTGGGCGTGCCTTTGTACTGGGTGCGAGCAACCCCAAGGACATCCTGTTTTTCGCCGCCTTCCTGCCGCAATTTCTCAGCAGCCAGCAACCGTTCCTGCCGCAATTGCTGACCATGATTGCCACGTGGACGGTGCTCGACCTGCTGTGCAAACTGGCCTATGGCGCGGGCGCCCATGGCGCCGCACGGTATTTGCGCAGCGGTTCGGGCCAGAGCTGGTTCAACCGCATCAGCGCCGCGCTGTTCGGCGGTGCCGGGATTGCATCATTGATCAAAGCTCCGCTGGCCTGATGAAGTAGATCGTGGGCGTTTTAACGTTTTGCACGCCCGCGATCAGCTTGACCAACCTCCCCTCGTTCAAGGCCTCGCTGAACTGTCGATAGAGCGCCGGGTACACCCGGCTTTTATTCAGGAACCAGTCATCGGAAAGCAGTCGCCTGGCGCCCACTTTCATCGCCATGCTTTTTCCGTCCAGCCATTTGGGCACGATGTAATAGAGCTTGTTGGAGGCTGGATGTGTCGCTAAAAGATGGGGATAACGAGGCGCATAGACAAGTTTCAAACGTTCTACAACAAACCCCTGTTGCTGCAGTACCCGGGTCACCTCGTCGAGGCTGGCGGTCACCCGTCTGTGGGTTACCTCCTTCTGGCCTTTGGCTTTGACGAACAGGGAACGGTCAAACGTCGACGGCAGGGTGAAATCCATGCGCTCAAAACTGCCAACCTGCCCGTCTACGCCCACATACAGACTGAACTGCATGCGCGGCCGCATAGGCTGCAACATGCTCATCAAGTCATCGGTTCGAGCCATTTGCCCCGGTACTTGGGGCGTCCACTCGTCCAGGGCTGCGCGGATGCTTAACAACCGGGTGCTCGTCAGTGCGGGTTGACCAGGATCAGCCAATTCAACCAGCCTGCGCGCCGCATACCTGGCGCTGGCCGGCGTCAGGTCCGGAAACCGCGCGCTGATCGAGGCAGCCAACGGCCGGTTGAACAGCGACTGCCTGGCGGTCCAGCGCAGGTCCTCGCCATAGGTGAACAGCACGGGTTGCGGCGCGGTAGCGTCCCCAAGCCGCATACTGATGCTGTCAATACTGTCGATCAGCGATCCTGGCGGCTTGAGAAAAACCACGTCGGCATGGACCTGGGACCCACTGGGCAGGATTTCATAATACCGCTCGCCCACCTTGAGGCTCGGCTGGCTGACCTCCTCGATCGTAAACACTTTGCGGTACGGCGCAATTTCCACGGCCTTGCGCGAACCCTGCGGTTGCCCCCAGTCTCGCCAGGCGCTCGTCAGATTATGCGGGCGCCTGACCAATTGCTCCGTCGACGCAACGGGCGGCGGCGCCCAACTGACCGGGACCTTCGAGGGGGGCAGTGTGTGCTGCCATAATGGCGTGGCTATCGAGCTGGGCCCCGGTTGCGGCTCGGGTGCGTCGGCCCCCAACAGCCACTGGCGCGGCTCCTCGATGTTCAGAATCAGTTCGTTGTCCCCGGGTGTTCGCGTGTTCCTGAAGCGCAGTTGCCGTTCGCCATCGCGCTGATACACGCCATAACGTCCCCCCTCGGCGTCGATGACGAATTGTTCGCCGTTTTTAACGCGCGAGCCTCTGCTGACCGGTCCTTTCAATTCAATCGCATCACTGGCCAGCCCCGAGAGTTTGTAGGGTTCCAGGCCCTTGAAGGTCATGGGGGAGGAAGGCGGCCGCAACGACAGCGGGCTATAAATATGCTGGCGTCGATGCAACTGAGTGAGGGCCAATCTAATCGGCCTTACGGTGACCGGCTTCAGCGGTTTAGCGGCGGGGCCGATCTTGAACGGTGCGAATGTCAGGGCCACATCCAGCACAAGCTGATGAATCGCAATCGCCAGGTCAACGCCGTCGCCTGCGCCGTGATAAAGGCGTCGCGCGGCCAACAGGACTTCATGCAGCAGCACGCCTATGGACACGAAGGGGATCATGGACAGCAGCCCTTTGATCGTTCGAGCCTTTTGCTCACCCAGTCGCCAGAGACGATAAACCTCCAGCGAAGCCTGGGAATTGGATTCGGCACGCCCCTGGCGCTGCACCTTCAGCACCTGGGCATGGGCCAGCGCTGCGAGCATGTCGCGTGCGTCGGTTTCGGTGATACCCAACCATCGCGCAGGCATCACCTCCTGCTGTTCACGGATCTCCAGCTCGATCTCACTGAGTGAGGTGGCCGGAAACACTCGCTTGCTTTTAAACCAGCGATACAGATGCCGGGCAATGAATAACTCCTTGGGCTCGGTAACCCCCAGGACAAACATTCGCAGTTGCTCCAACATGCTGCGCCAGAGCGTTGCGGGGGTTGTCACGGGTGTGATTACGCCCGGATAACCGGCGAGCGCTTGCGTCTCCGAGCCGGGGGCAACGTATTTCGCAAGCTCGGCCATGTTTTCCTGCGCCTGCCAATGCTTCATCAGCACCTCACGCAGAGCATCGAGGCTGTCGTGCTCCGAGAGCGCCGGGAAACTCGTTGCAGCGGGCCAGTAAAAAAGACAGCGCTGCACCTGGGGATCCTGGATCACCACCATCCCGGCAATATGACGTGCCCAGGGCACCGTCAACGCCTCGATCCTGAGAAAATACAGGCGCAGTGGTGAGGGTGCGCCCGTCTGTATCGCTGTTGCGCGCTTGAACAGCTGTTGCCCTTGCTCGCTCAGCGTGCGCTGTTGGGCATCGATCAGGTCTATTTTCGTCTGGCGTCGTACCGGCCGGCGCAACAATTCATGGCGAAGCGGCGCGTGCGTCGCGGCATCCGCGATATCGTCCTCGCCGTAGCAAACGCTGAAGATTTTTTGATCGTACTGACCACCAATATCCAGGCTGGCAATGGTCTTGATCAAATAGTCCACGCCCAAACGCTCCTTCCAGGCCGGGACCAGATACCGCATGCTTTTCAGGCGCCAGGCGGTCCAGGGCGCTTCGGGGTCGAGGTTAGTCAGCGCGAGCTGCAAAAAGCTGTAGGTCGTGCGCTCTTTGCTGACCACGGCTTTGGGCCCCGCCTCACCGGGACGACGCTCCGGATGGCCGACCCATACGCTGCTCACATCATCGGGAATGTCGAACAACGGCTGATCGATATCCAATGCAGGATAGAGCCCATCCAGGGTCAACTGCTGGATCAGCAATGGACGGGCGAATTGCTCCACGCTCCCCAGGACACCCACCAGCTCGCGCTGCAGGTTCAGCGCACTGCGTTGCTGGCGATTGACCAACCGCGCGTGCCGCCTGCTGCTCGACACCGGCGCCTGGCTGTACCAGGCCGGCATTCTGGTTGCCAGCGCGGCCCCGGCCATGACCATTTGCAGGTTGTTCAGGGCTACCTCCCTGGCATCGTGAGCCGGTATCTGCAGGCTTTGGGCAACCTCGGCCGCCAAGAGCGTCTTTGCCAACGTGGCGTCGCCGACCTCGGTAAACACCCGCTCGCCCGCCACGATTTTCTGGCGTGCGTCAGCGAAGCCCTTGACTTGCTCCCTTAAACCGGCCAACAGCACATCGCCATCGATATCCGCGAAGCACAGGGTGACCGCCTCGCTCGCTGGCAGGTTGCGCACCCACCTGCGCGCAGCATTGCGCTCGGCACGCCCGATGCACAGCCACAGCGGGTTCGGTTCGCGCGCCATGAAACTGGCCTGCAAGCGCTGCGTCAGCACCGCCAGGGATTTGAAGCGTTGCAACCCACCCTCCAGCCCCGGCATGTACAACAACACCGCACGATTGGCATGGCCCGAAGCACCCGCCACCACGAACACGCCCAGCAATCGGAAGGCTGGCTGCGCTCCCCCGCCCAGGGTCACAGACATCACTCTACCCACACCGAGGCCGCGCGCTTGCAACGGTGTCTCGACCACCGCCCTGACCCGCACCAGCCAGTGTTCGTCAATGAACCCAAGCCGGTGCATCAACTGCGCCTCGTGGATCAAGGCCGCACCGCGCGCCGCCAGCAGACGCTCCTGCCGGCTCGGCACGCCGCTGGCAGGGCCCACCCAAAACGACTCGTCATCCAAGCGATGCTCATGGCCATCGAGCAAGCTCGAGCAATGCTGACGTTGCTCCAGCCATTGCTTGTGCAAGGCAGCGACCGCTTTATAGTCCGCCGTTTCCTCGCTCGGCTTATCGTCATCGAGCAAACGTGTCAGTGCCCGTTCATACTGCTGCTGTTTCTGCTCCCGAATCCGCAATGGCAGACTGTGGGACAGGCTGGCGAAGCTGATTTGCAAAGAACGCTCGTGCTGGTCGCGGCTCAGCAATTGCGCCAGCGCCGAGTTCAAACCCGCCGGCATGCTCAACAGCCTGCGCCCCTGTTCCACCTGCAGTAGACGCTCGAGCGGTTGCATGTAGGCGCCTTTGATCGCATCGCCAGGAAACAGATAAGCACTGTTGATATCCAGCAAGGTTGCCATCTCGTTGTCCCACTGCACGTGCAAGAGTGCCCTGGCGCTATGCTCCAGCGCATGGCTTTCGATCAGCGGGCCCAACTGCCCTTGCGCCATGGGCAACGCTGAGGATGCGTTGAAATCGGGTAACTCATGGCGCCTGCGCACTGCCAGCAACGGCCATAATGCATGTGCCTGCGCCGCCACCCGCTCAGGGAAACCGCTCTGCCAGGCCTGGCGCGTTTCGAACTCATGAAACAACGGCTCCAGGCCCGGCAGGAACAGCACCTGTCGGGGGTGATCAGGATCCGCTTCGTAGTACAGATGCAGCGCGCCACAGAAGGGAATGGTGGCGCCCGACTTGCCCGGGCACACCACCTGCGCCACCCGCAGGTCGGCGCGCAGGCCGCCCGCCCGCGCGCGGTGCTCGGCGGCAGGCGCCTCGACCATCGTCATGACCATCGCTAATCCATCCTCGGATAACTGGTTGAGGCCATGAGCCAGCAGCGCTTGATCGCCGATCAACCCGTGGTACGACTCACACCAGTACGCCTCGCGCGTCGCCAATCGATCTTCCGCCAGCACTTGCCAGAACGCCGGCGCCGCAGACTCGATGCGCGCCAATAGGTCCACCTTCAGCACCCGACTCAAGGCCGCGTCGGCCAGTTGCCCGGACTGACACGCCTGCTCACTCAGCTTGCCCTCGCGGACACACGCGCGCTCGGCCAGCAAGCGCATTACCGTGTCGGTCAGGCTGCGACGCCAGTGCGTCTCGTCAGGGGTCAAGGGCACATTGAGCAACAAGGAATCGGGGTCCATTTCAAAGGTGTCGCGCAAGGTCTGGCGGATCAGGCGACTGATACGTGGCGCGCGCACCTGCATTTGTTGCAGCAAATGCGTCTGGTGTGCACACCGTGCATGAGCCAGATAAAGCTCGTTGAGCTGGCGGCTGGATTTGACGCTAGCGTCGAGGTGTTCGAGCAGAAGGGTGCTGTGTGGCTGAGCGTCAGCCGCCACCAAGGGTTCGGATCCCATGTCTACGTCCATTTTTTCTGAAAAAAAAAGACTAGGCAGTTGGAGCGAACCGCTGGGGTTACATAGTTGACGGTCGAAAAAAAGCCCGCAGTGTGCGCGGGCGAAACCAACGAAGAGCATTGGGGGGGTGAAGCGAGGTGACGGCTCAGCTACCGCGATAAGTGGAGTAGCTGTAAGGCGAAATCAACAGGGGTACATGGTAATGCTCTTGCTCGGCGCTGATGCCGAAGCGTAATACCACCACATCCAGAAAAGCCGGTTCGGGCAACTGCACACCGCGGGCGCGGTAATAATCACCGGCATTGAATTGCAACTGGTAGACACCGCTGCGGTAGTCGTCGCCTTGCAACAGGGGCGCATCGCAGCGGCCGTCGCCGTTGGTCAACGCGGTGGCGACGAGTTCAAGCTGCGCGCCTTCGACGCGGTAAAGCTCGATCTTGATCGCGCTGCCGGGGCAGCCGTGCGCGGCGTCCAAAACGTGTGTGGTCAAACGTCCCATGGCGTCATGCGCCTCCCGAAGTCAGTAGAAAGACAACCCGCACTCTTTCAGGGCAGCGAAAAAGCCGGCGATGGCTGATTAAGACACTTTTCATTGAAATTGTACACAATAAATTCGATGAGATTCTCATCTACTGTAGGAGCGAGCTGGCTCGCGAAAAACTTCAACGATAACGCGGGCTTTCGAGATGAAAATGGCGCCCTCAGGTTTTTCGCGAGCAAGCTCGCTCCTACAGTGGAGTTTTTCGCCTTTAGCTGACCAGTCAGGCAAGTTTCTTGCAAGGCAGGACACGGAGACCGTCTAGAAAAAATGCAGAAATGCAGGCTTACAAAGTTTGCGATAAGTTGTATACAATCACTCATCGCTGTGACGCCACCCAGTCTTTCCACTGCCCGGCTGCCACACACATCTGCTACCACGCACAAGAAGGAAGACTGCAGTGAGCGCTGACTACCCACGCGACCTGATCGGTTACGGCAGTAACCCTCCTCACCCCCATTGGCCGGGCAAGGCACGCATCGCGCTGTCGTTCGTACTCAATTACGAAGAAGGCGGCGAGCGCAATATCCTGCACGGCGACAAAGAGTCCGAAGCGTTTCTCTCGGAAATGGTCTCGGCCCAGCCGCTGCAAGGCGCGCGCAACATGAGCATGGAGTCGCTGTACGAATACGGCAGCCGTGCCGGGGTGTGGCGCATCCTCAAGCTGTTCAAGGAATTCGATATTCCGCTGACCATCTTCGCCGTGGCCATGGCCGCCCAGCGCCATCCGGATGTGATCCGCGCCATGGTTGCCGCCGGCCACGAGATCTGCAGCCACGGCTACCGCTGGATCGACTACCAGTACATGGACGAGGCCCAGGAGCGCGAGCACATGCTCGAAGCGATCCGCATCCTCACCGAACTGACCGGCGAGCGCCCGCTGGGCTGGTACACCGGGCGCACCGGCCCCAACACCCGGCGCCTGGTGATGGAGGAAGGCGGCTTCCTGTACGACTGCGACACCTACGACGACGACCTGCCCTACTGGGAACCCAACACCCCCACGGGCAAGCCGCACCTGGTCATCCCTTATACCCTGGACACCAACGATATGCGCTTCACCCAGGTGCAGGGTTTCAACAAGGGCGATGACTTTTTCGAATACCTCAAGGATGCCTTCGACGTGCTGTACGCCGAAGGCGCCGAGGCGCCGAAGATGTTGTCCATCGGCCTGCATTGCCGCCTGATCGGTCGCCCGGCGCGCCTGGCTTCGCTCAAGCGCTTTATCGAGTACGCCAAGAGCCATGAACAAGTGTGGTTCACTCGCCGCGTCGACATCGCCCGTCACTGGCACGAAACCCACCCCTGCACGGGAGCGGCGAAATGACTGCGTTCAACACCGTCAAACCCTCGACCTTGAGCCGCGATGCGTTTGTCGCCGCCTTCGCCGATATCTACGAACACTCGCCATGGGTAGCCGAACAGGCTTACGACCTGGGCCAGGACGCGTCGATCGACCAGATCGAAACCCTGCACCAGCGCATGAGCGATATCCTGTTGAGCGCTGATCACACCCGCCAGTTGGCGCTGATCAACGCTCACCCGGACCTGGCCGGCCGTGCGGCCGTCCAGGGCCAACTGACCCAAGCCAGCACCGATGAACAGGCTGGCGCGGGGATTCACCAATGCACGGCCGAAGAGTTCTCGCGCTTCACCGAGCTGAACGAGGCCTACAAGGCCAAGTTCAAGTTTCCCTTCATCATGGCGGTAAAAGGCAGCAACCGGCACCAGATCCTCGCCGCGTTCGAAACGCGCATTCACAACTCTGCAGACGCTGAGTTCAAGTGCGCACTGGACGAGATCAACAAGATCGCGTTGTTCCGTTTATTGACCCTCTAAACGACCATCCCCAGCCACTCTATCCAAGGCAGACAAGAAGAATGAAAGCGCAACCCGTACCTTTCGAGAAGTTCGTCAACCTCGCCGACGCCCGCCTGGGCACCAAAATCATCTCGGTGACCGATGACTGGTTCGCCGACGCCAACCGCCTGTTCCAGCCGACCCCGGCTGTGTGGAAGGAGGGCGTTTTCGATGACAACGGCAAGTGGATGGACGGCTGGGAGTCGCGCCGCAAGCGCTTCGAAGGCTACGACAGCGCGGTGATCCGCCTGGGCGTGCCGGGTTCGATCAAAGGCGTGGACATCGACACTTCATTCTTCACCGGCAACTATCCGCCGTCGGCTTCCCTGGAAGCCTGCTTCCTGGCCTCGGGCGAGCCTGACGCCAATACCCAGTGGGTGGACGTGCTGTCGGCCGTCGAACTGCAAGGCAACAGCCATCACTACCACGAGATCAACAACGACCAGGCCTTCAGCCACCTGCGCTTCAACATCTACCCGGATGGCGGCGTGGCGCGTCTGCGTGTGTACGGCGTGCCGTTCCGTGACTGGTCCGCGGTGGGCGACAACGAACAGGTCGACCTGGCCGCCGCGCTCAATGGCGGTCGTGCCCTGGCCTGCTCCGATGAACACTTCGGCCGCATGAGCAACATCCTCAACCCGGGCCGTGGCATCAACATGGGCGACGGCTGGGAAACCGCGCGTCGGCGTACGCCAGGCAATGACTGGGTGATCGTCGCGCTGGGCCATCCGGGCGAGATCGAACAGATCATCGTCGATACCCTGCACTTCAAGGGCAACTACCCGGACACTTGCTCGATCCAGGGCGCGTTCGTCAAAGGCGGCACCGACAGCCAGATCGAGACCCAATCGCTGTTCTGGCGCGAACTGCTGCCGGCGCAGAAGCTGGAAATGCACGCTGAACACACGTTTGCCGAGCAGATCAAGGCGCTGGGGCCGATTACCCATATCCGCCTGAACGTGTTCCCGGATGGCGGTGTGAGCCGCCTGCGAGTATTGGGCAAAGTAGCCAGATAAGCGGTGACCCCATCGCAGGCAAGCCAGCTCCCACACTTGAATGTATTCACACATCAACTGTGGGAGGGGCTTGCCCCCGATAGCAATAGACCCGACAACACAGCATCCGGATAAGAAGACAGCCATGCGCACACTGATGATCGAACCCCTGACCAAAGAAGCCTTCGCCCCCTTCGGAGACGTTATCGAAACCGATGGCAGCGATCACTTCATGATCAACAATGGGTCGACCATGCGCTTTCACAAACTGGCCACGGTCGAAACGGCACAGCCCGAGGACCACGCCATCATCAGCATTTTCCGCGCCGACGCGCAGGACATGCCGCTGACCGTGTGCATGCTGGAACGACACCCGCTGGGCAGCCAGGCCTTCATTCCGCTGCTCGGCAACCCCTTTCTGATCGTGGTCGCGCCCCTTGGCGATGCACCTGTATCAGGCTTGGTCCGCGCCTTCGTCACCAACGGCAGGCAGGGCATCAATTACCATCGCGGCGTCTGGCACCATCCGGTGCTGACGATCGAAAAGCGGGATGACTTCCTGGTGGTTGATCGCAGTGGCACAGGCAATAACTGCGATGAGCATTTTTTCCAAGAGGATGAGCGTTTGATCCTCGCCCCCCACCAATAAGAGAAGGCCGGATCACCCGACAACAAGGGTGACAGGCGAGAGGTAAAGACTGTGGAAGCACATCTGTTGGAATGGCTGAACCTGAGCGTGCGCTGGGTTCACATGATCACTGGCGTCGCCTGGATCGGCGCTTCGTTCTACTTCGTCTGGCTGGAAAACAACCTCAATCGCGTCAACCCCAAAAGCGGCCTGGCCGGCGACTTGTGGGCAATCCACGGTGGCGGTATCTACCACCTGGAAAAGTACAAACTGGCCCCGCCGACCATGCCGGACAACCTGCACTGGTTCAAATGGGAAGCCTATTTCACCTGGATGTCGGGCGTCGCGCTGCTGTGCGTGGTGTTCTACTGGAACCCGACCTTGTACCTGCTGGCCCCCGGCAGCAGCCTCAGCGGCACCGAAGGCGTATTGCTGGGCATCGGCTCACTGTTCGCCGGCTGGTTCATCTATTCCTTTCTCTGCGACTCGGCCCTGGGCAAGCGCCCTGCCCTGCTCGGTCTGATCCTGTTCGTGCTGCTGATCGCGGCGGCCTATGGCTTCAGCAAAGTGTTCAGCGGCCGTGGCGCCTACCTGCATGTGGGTGCGGTGATCGGTACGATCATGGTCGGCAACGTGTTCCGCATCATCATGCCCGCCCAGCGCGCACTGGTGGCGGCCATTGCCGAGAACCGCACGCCCGACCCGGCACTGCCGGCCAAAGGCTTGCTGCGCTCACGGCACAACAACTACTTCACCTTGCCGGTGCTGTTCATCATGATCAGCAACCACTTCCCGAGCACCTACGGCAGCCAGTACAACTGGCTGATCCTGGCCGGGATCGCCGTGGCGGCGGTGTTGGTGCGGCACTACTTCAACACCCGGCATAACAGCCAGAAGTATGCCTGGACCTTGCCGGTGGGCGCGCTGGCGATGATCAGCCTGGCCTATGTGACCGGACCCAAGCCGGCGCCGGAAGTGGCCAAGGCACCTGCGGCGATCGAGTACCAGCCGTTGCCGGAAACCGCCCTGGGCGGTGGCTTGAAACCGGCTGCGCCCGCCGCACCGGCCGCTGAACCGGCACCGGCCCAGGCCGGCACCGACTTCGGCCAGGTGCACCACGTGATCGAACAACGCTGCACGGTGTGCCACTCGGCCAAACCCACCAGCCCGTTGTTCAGCACCGCCCCGGCGGGCGTGATGTTCGACACACCGGAGCAGATCCAGCAGCAGGCTGCACGCATTCAGGCGCAGGCCGTGGCGAGCCAAATCATGCCGTTGGGCAACATTACTCAAATGACCCAGCAGGAGCGGGATCTGATCGGCACCTGGATCAATCAAGGGGCCCGCACCAACTGACTGATTCACAGAGATCCAATGTGGGAGGGGGCTTGCCCCCGATTGCAGTGTGCCAGGCAGCACACCTGTAACTGATCAACCGCCATCGGGGGCAAGCCCCCTCCCACATTTGGTACTGCAGTGTTTTGAATATTGCGCTCCACACAACACAACAATAAAAAGATCCGAGGTGTTGCATGTCCCAGTTAGAAACGCAGACTCCTGCCGCGCCCGCCATGGTGCGGCTCCCCCTCTTGCAACTGATTCTGGTAGGCCTGCAACACGTCTTGCTGATGTACGGCGGCGCTGTCGCCGTCCCCTTGATCATCGGCCAGGCTGCGGGCTTGAGCCGTGAAGAAATCGCCTTCCTGATCAACGCCGACCTGTTGGTCGCCGGCATCGCCACCGTCGTGCAGTCGGTCGGCATCGGCCCGGTGGGTATTCGCATGCCGGTGATGATGGGCGCCAGTTTCGCCGCCGTCGGCAGCATGGTCGCCATGGCGGGCATGCCCGGTATCGGGTTGCAGGGCATCTTCGGCGCGACCATCGCCGCCGGGTTCTTCGGCATGCTCATCGCCCCCTTCATGTCCAAGGTGGTGCGCTTTTTCCCGCCGCTGGTGACCGGTACGGTGATTACCGCCATCGGTTTGTCGCTGTTTCCGGTGGCCGTGAACTGGGCCGGTGGCGGCAGCGCGGCCGCTACGTTCGGCTCGCCGGTGTACCTGGCAGTGGCCGCGCTGGTGCTGGCCACTATCCTGCTGATCAACCGTTTCATGCGCGGCTTCTGGGTGAACATCTCGGTGCTGATCGGCATGGGCCTGGGTTATGCATTGTGCGGCGTTATCGGCATGGTCGACCTCAGCGGCCTGGCCCAGGCGCCGTGGGTGCAGGTGGTGACGCCGCTGCACTTCGGCATGCCCAGGTTCGAGCTGGCGCCCATTTTGTCGATGTGCCTGGTGGTGGTGATCATCTTTGTCGAATCCACCGGCATGTTCCTCGCCCTGGGCAAGATCACCGGCCAGGAGGTCACGCCAAGGATGCTGCGTCGCGGCCTGCTGTGTGATGCCGGCGCGTCATTCTTCGCCGGGTTCTTCAACACCTTCACCCACTCCTCGTTCGCGCAGAATATCGGCCTGGTGCAGATGACCGGCGTGCGCTGCCGCTCGGTGACAATCATGGCCGGAGTGTTTTTGATTGTGCTGAGCCTGTTGCCCAAGGCCGCCTACCTGGTTGCCTCGATTCCGCCGGCGGTACTGGGCGGCGCGGCCATTGCCATGTTCGGCATGGTGGCGGCGACCGGTATCAAGATCCTGCAGGAAGCCGACATCGCCGACCGGCGCAACCAGTTGCTGGTGGCGGTAAGCATCGGCATGGGCCTGATCCCGGTGGTGCGCCCGGAATTCTTCGCGCAATTGCCGGTGTGGATGAGCCCGATCACCCACAGTGGCATCGCCATGGCCACGCTCAGCGCGTTGTCGCTGAATATCCTGTTCAACATTCTCGGCGGTGCCGAGCGCCCTGCCGTTGAGCACGCCCACACCTGACGCATGCCCCATTGTCGCCCTGTGCGCGCTGTAACGGCGCACTTGAGCCCCGACGTGGGAGCCAGTATTCTCCGCGCCCGCTTGAATCGACGGTTTCTTACCGCCTTGGCGCGGCTTTTGCTGTAGCCATAAAGCTGACCAATCAGACGAGTTTTTCAGCAAATCCAAAGGCGCCGCCTCAGAGCGCCACATTAGAAAAAACATAAAACTTTAACTCGGGAGCACCGAATGAAACCTATGTTCAAAGGCCTGATGCTGGCGGGATCCCTGCTGGCCGGTGGTCAAGCCGTGGCCGGTGATGTGTTGCAGTGGCAAAACAACAGCCTGACGTATCTGTGGGGCAAGAGCTTTACCGTCAACCCGCAGATCCAGCAAACCGTCACCTTCGAGCATGCGGACGCGTGGACGTACGGCGACAACTTCTTCTTCCTCGACCGCATCTTCTACAACGGCAAGGAAGACGGCAACGTCGGTCCGAATACCTACTACGGCGAGTTCAGCCCGCGTTTGTCGTTCGGCAAAATCCTCGACAAGGACCTGTCATTCGGCCCGATCAAAGATGTCTTGCTGGCCTTCACTTACGAGTTCGGCGAAGGCGATAACGAGTCGTACCTGCTGGGCCCGGCGTTTGACTTGAATATTCCGGGTTTCGACTACTTCCAGTTGAACTTCTACCAGCGCCAGACCGAGGGCAACCGCCCGGGTGACGGCGTGTGGCAGATCACTCCGGTGTGGTCGTACACCATTCCCGTGGGCAGCTCCGATGTCTTGATCGACGGGTTCATGGACTGGGTGGTGGACAACGACAAGAACGCCCGTGGCACCTATCACGCCAACCTGCACTTCAACCCGCAGGTCAAATATGACCTGGGCAAGGCGCTGCATTGGGGCGACAAACAGCTGTATGTGGGTTTTGAATACGACTATTGGAAGAACAAGTACGGGATCGAGGACTCGGGGGCGTTCAAGACGACCCAGGACACGGCAAGCTTCCTGGTCAAGTACCACTTCTGATCAAGCACCGCAGTTCAAATGTGGGAGGGGGCAAGCCCCCTCCCACATTCAGCTCTCCCCATTCAGTTCTGCGTCAGCCCGAGGAATCGGATGATTTCCTCACGCTTGGCCAGTGCATCCTTACGCCCCAATTCGATCAGTTCGCTGCAATACCCCGCCTCGAACAGCAAGTAACTCAACACCCCCGCCCCACTGGTTTTGGTCGCCCCAGGCCCACGCAGGAACACGCGCAACGCCGCCGGCAATTCCTGGCGATGGCGTGCCGCGATTTCGTCGATCGGCTGGCTGGGCGCAATCACCAGCACTTCCACGGCCGCCAGATCGGGCGAGACATCGCTGAATTGATTCAAGCGCTCCAGCAATTCGATATCGCTTTCCAGGCTGTCAATGAACGTGCTGTTGAGCATGTGCCCGCCGATCTGCGCCAGGGTCGGCTCCTGGCCGGTATAGGTGCGCGGCATCGAGGGTTCATTGCCGCGCGGGTTACCGCTGACGCCTACCACCAGCACGCGGCTGGCGCCCAGGTGCAGCGCCGGGCTGATCGGGGCCGACTGACGCACGGCGCCATCACCGAAGTATTCCTGGTCAAGTTTGACCGGGGCGAACAGCAGGGGAATCGCCGAGCTGGCCAGCAAATGTTCCACTGTGAGTTGCGTCGGCACGCCGATGCGCCGATGGCGCAGCCAGGCGTCGATGGTCGCGCCGCTTTGATAGAAGGTCACCGCTTGCCCGGATTCATAGCCGAATGCGGTGACCGCCACGGCGTGCAGATGTTTACGCTGGATGGCTTCGTCGATGCCCGCCAGATGCAGTTTGTCCTGCAACAAATCGCGCAGCGGTGCACTGTCGAGCAACGCCACCGGAAACCGCCTGCCCAGGCCCAGCAGGCTATGAAAGAGAAAGCGACTGGCCTGGCGAATCACGCCCGGCCAGTCGCTGCGCAGTACCAGATGGCTGCGAAAGCCCTGCCAGAACGCGGTGAGGCGTTGGACAGCGGCGGTGAAGTCAGTCGCGCCACTGGCCAGGGTGACCGCATTGATCGCCCCGGCCGACGTGCCGACGATCACCGGAAAGGGATTGGGCGCCCCCGGCGGCAGCAACTCGGCAATCGCCGCCAACACCCCTACCTGATACGCCGCACGCGCCCCGCCGCCGGAAAGAATCAAGCCTGTGACCGGTTCAGCTGGGCGCATTGCGTCACTCCATGTGGGAAAGGTATGCCTTACCGACGGCGTTTTTCGTACAGCTTGGGTTCGCCCGGTGGCCGGCTCTTGAAGCGGCGATGGGTCCACAGGTATTGCTCGGGGCAGTCGCGCACCGAGGCTTCGACCCACTGGTTGATGCGCAGGCAATCGATTTCGTCGGTTTCCCCTGGGAAGTCGGTCAACGGCGCATGAATCACCAGACGGTAGCCGCTGCCATCGGCCAGGCGCTCCTGGGTGAATGGCACCACCAAGGCCTTGCCCAGACGCGCAAACTTGCTGGTGGCCGTGACAGTGGCGGCCTGGATGCCGAACAGCGGCACGAAGATACTTTGCTTGGCGCCGTAGTCCTGGTCCGGCGCGTACCAGATCGCACGGCCGGCGCGCAGCAGCTTGAGCATGCCGCGCACATCGTCGCGCTCCACTGCCAGGGAATCGAGGTTGTGGCGTTCGCGACCACGGCGCTGGATAAAGTCGAACAGCGGGTTGCCGTGCTCGCGGTACATGCCATCGATGGTGTGCTTCTGCCCAAGCAGGGCAGCGCCGATTTCAAGCGTGGTGAAATGCAGGGCCATCAGAATCACGCCCTTGCCCTCCAGATGCGCCTGCCTCAGATGCTCCAGACCCTCGACATGGGCCAGGCGTGCCAGACGCGGCTTGGGCCACCACCAGCTCATCGCCATCTCGAAAAAGGCGATACCGGTGGAGGCAAAATTTTCCTTGAGCAGGCGTTTGCGCGCTTGGGCGGACTTTTCCGGAAAGCACAGTTCAAGGTTGCGTGCCGCAATACGGCGACGCTCACCGGCCACGCGGTACATGCCCGCGCCCAGCAGGCGACCAATGGTCAGCAGCACGCGGTACGGCAGTTGGGTGACCAGCCACAACAGGCCCAGCCCCAGCCATAACGGCCAAAAACGCGGGTGAAGAAATACAGCTCGAAAACGCGGGCGATCCATTACAGATTCCGGTAAAGACAAGGGCCGCGCATTCTACAACGGTTCGACTCGGCTTGCGGCGGGTGAGTGTTCTCGTTATAAGTCTCGACACTTTTCGTGACAAGCCGCTTTCGCCGACCATGAGCCAAACCGAACCGCTAGACCAAGATCCCGTGTTCCAGCTGAAAGGCAGCATGCTCGCCATTACCGTGCTGGAACTGGCCCGCAATGACCTCGATGCCCTCGACCGCCAACTGGCCGCCAAGGTCGCCCTGGCGCCGAATTTTTTCAACAATGCCCCGCTGGTGCTGGCCCTGGACAAACTGCCAGCAGGCCAAGGCGCCATCGACCTGCCCGGGCTGATGCGCGTGTGCCGCTCCCACGGCCTGCGTACCCTGGCGATTCGCGCCAGCCGTATCGAAGACATCGCCGCCGCCATCGCCATTGAACTGCCAGTACTGCCGCCGTCCGGTGCACGCGAGCGTCCGCTCGAACCATCGGTCGGTGAAGAGAAGAAAAAACCGGAAAAACCACCTGAACCCTTGATCAGGCCAACAAAGATCATCACCTCGCCCGTACGCGGCGGGCAGCAGATTTACGCCCAGGGCGGCGACCTGGTGGTGGTCTCCTCGGTCAGCCCTGGCGCGGAACTTCTCGCCGATGGCAACATCCATGTATACGGCCCGATGCGCGGCCGTGCCCTGGCCGGCATCAAGGGTGATACCAAGGCGCGTATTTTCTGCCAGCAGTTGACCGCTGAACTGGTTTCCATCGCGGGTCAGTACAAGGTTTCCGAAGATCTGCGTCGTGATCCGCTGTGGGGCGGTTCGGTACAGGTCAACCTGTCGGGCGATGTGTTGAACATCATCCGTCTTTAACGGATACTGCCGCATTTTCCAAGCATCTCTAGACTCTGATAGCAAAGCGAAACTGGCAATACTTGCGTAGGACTATTTGGAAGTTGGCGTTTCCCCTGGGCAAACCCTGGCTTTTTCCCTACAAAGGCTGTCCGCCTGCAGCGAGTTTCAAGAGATGTTTTTCAGGGACTGAACGTCCTTTTTCCTTAGGGGTGAAACACCTTGGCCAAGATTCTCGTGGTTACATCCGGCAAGGGTGGTGTGGGTAAGACCACCACCAGCGCCGCTATCGGTACCGGCCTCGCTTTGCGCGGCCACAAGACAGTCATCGTCGACTTCGACGTCGGTTTGCGTAACCTCGACCTGATCATGGGCTGCGAACGCCGCGTGGTGTACGACTTCGTCAACGTGGTGAACGGCGAAGCCAACCTGCAGCAGGCCCTGATCAAGGACAAGCGCCTTGAGAACCTGTACGTGCTGGCCGCCAGCCAGACCCGTGACAAAGACGCGCTGACCAAGGAAGGCGTAGGCAAAGTCCTCGCCGAGCTGAAAGAAACCTTCGAATACGTGGTGTGCGATTCCCCCGCCGGTATCGAAACCGGCGCTCACCTGGCGATGTACTTCGCCGATGAAGCCATCGTGGTGACCAACCCGGAAGTGTCCTCGGTACGTGACTCCGACCGCATGCTCGGCCTCCTGGCCAGCAAGTCCAAGCGCGCCGAAGAAGGCCAGGACCCGATCAAGGAACACCTGCTGCTGACCCGCTACAACCCTGAGCGTGTCAGCAATGGCGAAATGCTCGGCGTTGAAGACGTCAAGGACATCCTCGCCGTGACCCTGCTGGGTGTGATCCCGGAATCCCAGGCCGTCCTGAAGGCTTCCAACCAGGGCGTGCCAGTGATTCTCGACGACCAGAGCGACGCCGGCCAGGCGTACAGCGATGCCGTTGATCGTTTGCTGGGCAAGACCGTGGAACACCGCTTCCTCGATGTGAAGAAGAAGGGATTCTTCGAGCGTATCTTTGGAGGCAACTAAACAATGAAATTTCTCGACTTCTTTCGCGCCAACAAAAAACCCAGTACCGCATCGGTCGCGAAAGAGCGTCTACAGATCATCGTGGCGCACGAACGCGGCCAACGCAGTACCCCGGACTACCTGCCAGCCTTGCAGAAGGAACTGGTCGAGGTGATCCGCAAGTACGTCAATATCGGTAACGATGACGTGCATGTCGCCCTGGAAAATGACGGCAGCTGCTCGATTCTGGAACTCAATATCACCCTGCCTGATCGTTGATCGAACAGGCGGCCGCCACGGCGGCTCGGTCACCTTGATCCCTTGCCGGGAACCGGGTGGGCGAGCCGCCGTTGGCGTTTGTTACGAGGCTGTTTAATGCCGCTGTCCAACATCCATATCCTGCATCAGGACGACGCTGTCCTGGTGGTGAACAAGCCGACCCTGCTGCTCTCGGTGCCGGGCCGCGCCGACGACAACAAGGACTGCCTGATCACCCGCCTGCAGGAAAACGGCTACCCCGAAGCCCGCATCGTCCATCGGCTCGACTGGGAAACGTCCGGCATTATCCTGCTGGCCCGGGACGCGGATAGCCACCGCGAACTGTCCCGCCAGTTTCACGACCGCGAAACAGAAAAGGCCTACACCGCCTTGGCGTGGGGCCAGCCGGAACTGGACAGCGGCAGCATCGACTTGCCCTTGCGCTATGACCCACCGACCAAGCCACGCCATGTGGTGGATCACGAATTCGGCAAACATGCGCTGACCTTCTGGAAAGTGCTGGAGCGTTGCGGCGACTGGTGCCGCGTGGAACTGACGCCGATCACCGGGCGTTCGCACCAGTTGCGCGTACACATGCTGTCGATCGGCCACCCGCTGTTGGGTGACGGCCTGTATGCCCACGAACAGGCTCTGGCTGCCTGGCCGCGCCTGTGCCTGCACGCGAGCATGCTCAGCTTCACTCATCCGCAAAGCGGCGAACGCCTGCGCTTCGAGTGCCCAGCCCCCTTTTAAGTTGTGAATGCAGTCAAATGTGGGAGGGGGCTTGCCCCCGATAGCAGTGGATCAGTCACCAGATGCAGTGACTGGAACTCCGCCATCGGGGGCAAGCCCCCTCCCACATTTTGTTCTGTGTCAGTTCTCGACACCGAGTCAAATCAATACGGTAAACTCCGCGCATTGCTGTCTGGAGCTATTTATGCGCGAAGCGTTGAATCAAGGCCTGATCGACTTCCTCAAGGCCTCCCCTACTCCTTTTCATGCCACAGCCGCCCTCGCCCAGCGCCTGGAAGCGGCCGGTTACCAGCGTCTCGACGAGCGCGACACCTGGACCACCGAGGCCAACGGTCGCTATTACGTGACCCGTAACGACTCCTCGATCATCGCCTTCAAACTGGGCCGCCACTCGCCGCTGCAAGACGGAATTCGCATGGTCGGCGCCCACACCGACAGCCCATGCCTGCGGGTCAAGCCGCAGCCCGAGCTGCAGCGCCAGGGTTTCTGGCAGTTGGGCGTGGAAGTCTATGGCGGCGCCTTGCTGGCCCCGTGGTTCGACCGCGACCTGTCCCTGGCCGGCCGTGTGACGTTCCGGCGCGATGGCAAGGTCGAAAGCCAACTGATCGACTTCAAGCTGCCGATCGCGATCATTCCCAACCTGGCCATTCACCTGAACCGTGAGGCCAACCAGGGGTGGGCGATCAATGCCCAGACCGAACTGCCGCCGATCCTCGCGCAATTTGCCGGTGACGAGCGCGTGGACTTTCGTGCCGTGCTTACCGAGCAACTGGCGCGCGAGCATGGGCTCAATGCCGACGTGGTGCTCGACTACGAGCTGAGCTTCTACGACACCCAAAGCGCAGCAGTAATTGGCCTGAACGGCGACTTCATCGCCGGCGCACGCCTGGACAACCTGCTGTCGTGCTATGCCGGGCTGCAGGCGCTGCTCACCAGCGACACCGAAGAAACCTGCGTGCTGGTGTGCAACGATCACGAAGAAGTCGGCTCCTGCTCGGCGTGCGGCGCCGATGGCCCGATGCTGGAACAGACCCTGCGCCGCCTGCTGCCGGAAGGTGAGGAATTCGTACGCACCATTCAGAAATCCCTCTTGGTGTCTGCCGACAACGCCCACGGCGTGCACCCGAACTACGCCGAGAAACACGACGCCAACCACGGCCCCAAGCTCAACGCCGGCCCGGTGATCAAGGTCAACAGCAACCAGCGCTACGCCACCAACAGCGAAACCGCCGGGTTCTTCCGCCACCTGTGCATGGCCCAGGAAGTACCGGTGCAGAGCTTTGTAGTGCGCAGCGATATGGGCTGCGGCTCGACGATAGGCCCCATCACCGCCAGCCACCTGGGCGTACGTACGGTGGACATCGGCCTGCCGACGTTTGCCATGCACTCCATTCGGGAGCTGTGCGGCAGTCATGACCTGGCGCATCTGGTGAAGGTGTTGGGTGCGTTTTATGCCAGTCGTGACCTGCCCTGATCTGCCAGGCTAACTCGGTCAAATGTGGGAGGGGGCTTGCCCCCGATGCGGTGGATCAGTCAATAGATGTACTGACTGACACACTGCTATCGGGGGCAAGCCCCCTCCCACATTAGGTTTGGCGTACACCTGATCTGCGTCACCGACACTTTTAATAATCCGACCTAGACTTGTCAGAACTTCCACTCCGACAAGGCCGTCGCCTGATGATCTCCATGTCCTCTTTCCACGCCATGCTTATCCCCATCCTGATCGGCATGATCATGCTCGCCGCCGGCTTCAACTTTCGTGACAACCCCCTTGGCGTGTTCGGCATGTGGATCGGTATGCTGCTGATTCTCGGCACCGTGGTGTACAAGATCCTCGCCAAATTGGCGCAATGACACTCGCATCTGGCATAGCGGCCTCGTACACTCGGTCAATTCATCGCTTTCAAGGTTGACCGCCTCGTGCTTTCCCGTCTGTGTGCCCTGCCCCGCTACCTGCTGATCACCCTGCTCATGCTCCTGCCGCTGACGTCCGCCCAGGCTGTCGGCTTGCCCGGGATGCTGGGCGGCTCCAACAAGGCCCAACCCCAGGCCGAGGTGCCCCTGGGGCAGTCGCTGGACGAGGTGATCAAGACCCTGGAGAACGACCAGCAGCGCACCCAACTGCTGAGCGACTTGAAAAAGCTGCGCGCCGCCACGCAAAAAGCCCAACCGGCGGCCGAACTCGGTGTGCTCGGACTGATTGGCAGCACGTTGTCGGGCTTTGAACAGCAGTTCTCCGGCGCCGACAGCCCGCTGGGCCGCTGGGCCAATGAAGTCGACCTGGCCAGGGATGAACTCGGCGCGCTGATGCTGCCCGCCAACGAATGGTTGCCGATCATCTTTGGTTTTGCGGTGATCCTGGCGGTGTGGAGCCTGCTGGCTGCCGCGCTGATCTGGCTCAGCCACCGCGTGCGCGAGCGCTTCGGCCTGCCCGAGGAACTGCCGCAACACCCGCGCACCTGGGACATGCTGCGCTTTGCCCTGCGCAAGTTGGGCCCGTGGCTCATCGCCTTGGTGATCACGGTCTACCTGAGCTACGCCCTGCCTTCGTCCCTGGGCAAGTCCCTGGCGATGGTGCTGGCTTACGCGCTGGTGGTCGGCACCTGTTTCTCGGCGATCTGCGTGATTGCCTTCTCCGTGCTCGACGGCCCGCACCGCCACCGCGCCCTGTATATCCTGCGCCACCAGGCCTTCCGCCCGCTGTGGTGGATCGGCAGTTTTGCCGCCTTTGGCGAAGCCTTGAGCGACCCGCGGCTGGTCGCGGCGCTCGGCCAGCACCTGGCCCACACCGCCGCGACCGTCGCCAATGTCATGGCCGCGCTGTCCACCGGCGTCTTCATCCTGCGGTTTCGCCGGCCGATTGCGCACCTGATCCGCAACCAGCCGCTGTCGCGCCGTTTGACGCGTCGCGCCCTCACCGACACCCTCTCGATCATCGGCACCTTCTGGTACTTGCCGGCGTTGTTGCTGGTGGGCATTTCGCTGTTCGCCACCTTCCTCTCCGCCGGCGACAGCAGCACCGCCCTGCGCCAGTCGCTGCTGTGCACGGTGCTGCTGGTGTTGTGCATGGTGATCAACGGGCTGGTGCGACGCCACGCCCTCAGACCGCAACGCGGACACAAGCGCCATGCGCTGTACTCCGACCGCCTGAAAAACTTCGTTTACACCCTGGTGCATCTGGTGGTGTGGCTGGTGTTTATCGAGTTGGGGCTGCGGGTCTGGGGCCTGTCGATGATTCGCTTTACCGAAGGCGATGGCCATGAAGTCAGCGTCAAGCTGTTCGGCCTGGGCGGGACCCTGCTGTTCGCCTGGCTGATCTGGATCCTCAGCGACACCGCGATTCACCATGCCCTGACCCGCTCACGCAAAGGCCTGGCCAATGCGCGGGCGCAGACCATGATGCCGCTGATCCGCAACGTGCTGTTCGTGACCATCTTTATCATTGCCGCCATCGTCGCCCTGGCGAACATGGGCATGAACGTCACACCGCTGCTGGCCGGTGCGGGTGTCATCGGTATCGCCATCGGTTTTGGTGCGCAGTCACTGGTGGCGGACTTGATCACGGGCCTGTTCATCATTATCGAAGACTCCCTGGCCATCGATGACTACGTGGACGTCGGCGGCCACTTGGGCACTGTCGAAGGCCTGACCATTCGTACCGTGCGCCTGCGCGATATCGACGGCATCGTGCACACCATTCCGTTCAGCGAAATCAAGAGCATCAAGAACTATTCCCGCGAGTTCGGCTACGCGATATTCCGCGTGGCGATCCCCTACAACATGGAGATCGACGACGCGATCAAGCTGATGCGCGATGTCGGCCAGGCCATGCGTAATGACCCGCTGCAACGCCGCAATATCTGGTCGCCGCTGGAGATCCAGGGTGTGGAGAGTTTTGAATCAGGCAGCGCCATCCTGCGCGCGCGGTTCAAGACTGCGCCGATCAAGCAATGGGAAGTGTCGCGGGCGTTCAACCTGTCGCTCAAGCGGCACCTGGATGAAGCCGGGCTTGACCTGGCGACACCGCGCTTAAGCGTGCAGGTGGTGACGGGGGGACAGGAGAAAGAAAGGCCTGAAGTCAACGCGAATTAATTGTGGGAGGGGGCTTGCCCCTCCCATATTCTGATCGGCGGTGTTCAGGCGAGTGAAGCGCCATCCATCTTTTGACGCAAGCTCAGCGGACGCATATCCGTCCAGTTCTCTTCGATATAGGCCAGGCACTCTTTCTTCATGCCGCTCTTGCCCACGGTGCGCCAGCCCTCCGGCACGGCCTTGTAGTCGGGCCAGATCGAATATTGCTCTTCGTGGTTGACCACTACCTGAAACAGGATGTCGTCGCGGTCAAATACTGAGGTCATTGCTGTTCTCCGTCGCTCAAAGGCCGGCCGCGCACCATGCGCAGCACTGATATCTGTAGAAACGTATCAAGGGCCAGGAAAATTAGACGCTGGCGACCGCTGCCGCCAGGGCGCGCCCGAAGATCTCGGCGACGCGGTCGATCTCGGCGGCGGTGATCACCAGCGGCGGCAGGAAGCGCACCACACTGCCATGCCGCCCACCCAGCTCGAGGATCAGGCCGCGCTTGAGGCACTCACGTTGCAGCACAGGCGCGAGCTGGCGATGCACCGGCGGATGGCCCTGGATGTCGCGTGGGCCATTGGGGTCCACCAGTTCCACGCCGAGCATCAGCCCACGTCCGCGAATATCCCCCAGGTGCGCAAAGTCGCGCTGCAGGATATGCAGATGTTCGCCCAGGCGCTCGCCCATCGCCGCCGCGTGCGCGGCCACGTCGTGCTCCTTGAGGTAGCGCATCACCGCGGAACCGGCCGCCATCGCCATCTGGTTGCCACGGAAGGTCCCGGCATGCGCACCCGGCAGCCAAGTGTCGAGCCAGTCGCGGTACACCACCACCGCCAGCGGCAAGCTGCCACCAATGGCTTTGGACATCACCACCACGTCCGGGATGATCCCCGCGTGCTCGAAGGCAAACATTTTGCCGGTGCGGCCAAAGCCACTCTGGATCTCATCGACAATCAGCGCTACCCCTGCCTGTTCGGTAATGCGCCGCAAGCCGCGCAGCCAGTCGAGATCCGCCGGCACCACACCGCCCTCGCCCTGCACCACTTCGACAATCACCGCCGCTGGCAGCAACACGCCGGCTTCGGGATCGTTGAGCAGGTTTTCCAGATAATGCAGGTTGACCCGCACCCCTTCCGCGCCCCCCAGACCGAACGGGCAGCGGTAGTCGTAAGGGTATGGCAGAAATTGCACACCATTGGCGAGCAACGCGCCCAGGGGTTTCTTCGGCCCGAGGCTGCCCATCAGGCTCAACGCGCCCTGGCTCATGCCGTGATACCCCCCCTGGAACGACAACACCGTACTGCGCCCGGTGGCGGTGCGTACCAGCTTCAAGGCCGCTTCCACCGCATCGGTGCCGGTGGGGCCGCAGAACTGGATCTTCGCTTCCCGCGCCAGCTCCGGCGGTAACAGGCCGAACAGGTCCTGCACGAACTGATCCTTGACTGGCGTGGTCAGGTCCAGGGTGTGCAACGGCAACTCGTCGCTCAATACCTGTTGAATCGCCTGGATCACCACCGGGTGGTTATGTCCAAGGGCCAACGTGCCGGCGCCGGCCAGGCAATCGATGAAACTGCGGCCTTCCACGTCTTCCACGTAGATACCCTTGGCACGCTTGAGCGCCAGAGGGATGCGCCGCGGGTAGCTGCGGGCGTTGGATTCCTGCTGGCGCTGACGGGCCAGCAGCGGGGTTTCGTCGAACTGATAGAGCGTCTCGCTGGCGTGCACAGGCGCGGCTTCAATGGGGCTGGTAGCGACTGACATCTCTCGATCCCTCAATACACGGGTGATGGTGGTCATCCGTGGGGGTGGAAATGCGCACGGACTTCATGTTCTGAAGACGCATCAGCGAGAAGAGGATTTAGGGGGCGGTGGTGGCTAACTGATGAATGAAGATCCAAATGTGGGAGGGGGCAAGCCCCCTCCCACAGTTAAATTGCGCTCGGCTTCAGAGTCCCCGGTACTTTTCATTCAGCGCATACAGGATCGCGCAGGTCTCGGCATCCAGAAACCCGGCATACTCGCGCGCCCGAAAGTGCATCTGAAACGCCCGGGTGCGCTGTTCAAAGGCCTGGCGATTCCAGGCCGGTTTGTAGCCATAGCGCTGAAACGCCCGCTCGACTTCCACTTCCGGCGGCAAGCCCATGCAAAACCGGCGTTGGTACATCGCCCGAGCGGTTTCGTCAAACCAGGCCCCTATTCCGGCCTCATGCAGGCAGCGCCAGGGCAGACGAGGGCCCGGATCGCTCTTGCGCCAGTACGCCACATCCGAATGCCCGAGAATATCGACCGGGCCGATGTGCGGGTAACGCTCGAGAATGTCGCGCACCAACGCAATCAACACCCGCACCTGTTCCTCGCGATACGCGGGAAAAGTGAACACGCCTTTGTCGTCACGGGCCAGGTTGACGATTTCGATGCCGATCGCGCGGCTGTTGAGGTTATCCCGCCCGTCCCAATAGCTCGCCCCGGCATGCCAGGCACGCTTGTCCTCGCCCACCAGGCGAAACACGCGCAGTTCGTCATAGCCGGCGGCGCGATAGGCGGGTTCATCGGGATCGGGCAGCAGGTAGTGAGCGCTGACCCCATTCTGCGTCAGGGTGCGCAAGGACGATTTAAAGGGTGCCGCGGTGTAATGCAGGATCACCTGCCCCACGGGCTCGCCACTACGTTCGTTGAAATCCTTGGCAGGGAAACTGGTATCGATGACCAACATAAGATCCGTCCTTTTCAATACGGGCCGAATCATTCGGCCCGTTCAAGCACAAAAAAATTACCGCCATCCTGACGACTTGCAGGTCAGGCGGGCGGTAATTATTTGGCACTTGCACAAAAGCGATCAGCGTCGCAACGGCATGCCCAGGTCAACGCGCAGGCCATCGGCCTGGCTGTCGAATGTCAGCGAGCACGAGCAGCGCTGCACGATCGCCTGAACGATCGCCAGGCCCAGGCCACAGCCGTCGCTGCTGCCATTGCGCCAGAAGCGCTGGGTCAGGTATTGCAGGTCATCGCTGGAAATCTGCGTGCCATGGTCGCGCACGCGGAACACCACCTTGTCAGCGCTGGAGGACACTTTCAATTGCACCCGGGTATCGGCCGGGGTGTGGCGCAAGGCGTTGTCCAGCAGGTTGCGCAGGGCTGCCACGGCCAACCCCACGGGCATATCCACCGGCGTGTCGGCGAGGCTGTCCGCCAGGATCAGGTCGATGCGCGAATTGTCCCCGGCGTGGGCATCCTGGATCGCCAGGCGTGCGACTTCCTCGGCGCTGGACTGCAACCCATCGTCAAACGACAGGCTGCCCTCCACCCGTGCCAGCAGCAACAGTTGCTCCAGGGTGCGGTGCAGGCGGTCGGCGCCTTCCTCGGCATGAGCCAGGGACTGGTCACGCGCCGCGCCCTCGGTCATGCGCGCCACCTGCAGGTGCGTCTTGATCGCCGTCAGTGGGCTGCGCAGCTCATGGGCGGCGTCACCGGTGAGGCGGCGCTCGCGCTCGATGGTCTTGGCGATGCGTTGCAACAGCTGGTTCTGGGTGTCGAGCAATGGCTTGAGTTCGCTGGGCAGCGGATGGATCTGCAACGGTTCAAGGGAGTCGGCGCTGCGGCGCATCAAGGCGTCGCGCATGCGATTGAGCGGCACCAGACTCTGGCCGATGCCCAGCCACAGCAGGCACAGGCACCCCAGCAAGGCCACGCCGACCGGCACCGAGGCCGCCAGCAGGATCGACAGGTTCAGCGCCTCACGCTCTACCTGACGGTCGGCGGTGGTGATCAGCAGGTCGCCACGGGACAGGGTGAAACTGCGCCAGCCCACGCCGTCGATCACCTGATCGCGAAAACCGCTCTTGCGCGACTCCAACCCTTCATCCGGCGTGGTATGGCTGCGCGCCAGGATTTCGCCGTGCAGGGAACTGACCTGGCAAGCCATGCCCCCCGGTACGTTGAGTTGTTCGGCGCGCAAATGCGTGCCGACGCCGACGCTGGCCAGGCCCGGCATCTGTTCGGTCAGCCCGGCCACCATGCGCGCCGAGGCGACCAGCCGCTGGTCGAGGGAAAACATCATCTGGTTGCGCAGATCGTTGAGCATCCAGGCCGCCGCCAGGGCCCAGATCACTACAAAAGCGGCGCCGAGCTTGAACGTCAGGCGCAGGCGCAGGCTCTTCACGAAGCATCCTCTCCCGCATCGGCCGGGCCCAGGCGATAGCCGAGGCCGCGTACGGTCTCGACGATGCCGTTGCCCAATTTGCGCCGCAGGTGGTGGATGTGCACGTTCAGCGCGTTGCTTTCCAGTTCATCGTTGAACCCGTAGACGCTGTCCTTGAGCTGCTCACTGGACAACACCCGACCCTTGTTGTGCAGCAAGGCCTGCAACAGTGCTTGTTCACGGCGCGACAGGTCCACCGGCTGGCCACCCAGGAAGGTCTCGCGGCTGCTGGGGTCGTACGCCAGGCGGCCATGTTCGATCAGGTTGACACTGCGCCCCGCCACGCGGCGCAGCAGGGTTTGCAGGCGGGCGGCAAGTTCGCGCAGGTCGAAGGGCTTGAGCAGGTAGTCATCGGCCCCCGCCTGCAGACCGTCGACGCGGTTGGTCACCGAGTCACGCGCGGTGAGGATCAACACCGGGATTTCCAGGCCCTGGCTGCGCTGTTGCTGCAGCAGTTTCAGGCCGTCTTCGTCGGGCAGGCCGAGGTCGAGCACCATGATGTCGAAGGTCGCCGCCCTGAGCATCGCCCTGGCTGCCGCAACCGTGCCCACACGTTCGACCGTGAAGCCCTGCGCGGTGAGGCCGGCCACAATGCCGCTGGCGATCAGTTCGTCGTCTTCACAGACCAGTACGTGCATGCTGAACCCTTCATGAAAGATGCGGGCGATTAGAAAACGCACGGATTAAGCGCGCATTATGCCGCTAACTTCGCAACACCCGATAACTCCTACACTTTAGAATAGCGCCCGGTTAATCATCGGTTAATCAACGCCACACATTGTGTGCCTCACTTGCATCGAATTAAGGCTGGACCATGCGGTATCTATTTACTTTTCTGCTGGTGTTGCTGGCGGGGTTCGCCCAGGCCGCGCCGGGCAACCCATTCGAGACCAAACCCGATTTCCTGCCGGTGGGCAAGGCCTTCACCTTTACCTCCGAACGCCTTGAAAGTGGCGAGACCCAGCTGTATTGGCAGATTGCCGACGGTTATTACCTGTACCAGCAGCGCATGAAATTCGACGGCCTGGCCGAAAAGCCCGCGCTGCCCCAGGGTGAAGCCCATAGCGATGAGTTCTTCGGCGAACAGCAGGTGTATCGTCAGGGCCTGGAAGTGAAGCTCCCGGCCGGTACCAGCGGCCAGGTCAAGCTGGGCTGGCAGGGCTGTGCCGATGCCGGCCTGTGTTATCCGCCGCAATCGATCACCGTGGACCTGGGCGGCAACCCGGCGGTCGCCGCCACCACACAAGCCCAGGACCAAAGCCTGGCCAGTGGCCTGCAACAGCGCAGCCTCGGCTGGAGCCTGCTGATCTTTTTCGGCCTGGGCCTGTTGCTGGCGTTTGCCCCGTGTTCGTTGCCGATGCTGCCGATTCTCGCCGGCCTGGTGGTGGGCAGCGGCGCCAGCCCGCGTCGCGGCTTTGCCCTGGCCAGCAGCTACGTGGTGTGCATGGCGCTGGTGTATGCCGCGCTGGGCGTGATGGCCGCATTGCTCGGCGGCAATCTTGCCGCACTGCTGCAAACCCCGTGGATCCTCGGCAGTTTCGCCGCGTTGTTCGTGGTGCTCGCCCTGCCGATGTTCGGCTTCTTTGAACTGCAACTGCCTGCGTTTCTGCGCGACCGCCTCGACACGGTCAGCCGCCGGCAGAGCGGTGGCAGCCTGGTCGGTGCCGGCATTCTCGGCGCATTGTCCGGCCTGCTGGTGGGCCCGTGCATGACCGCGCCCCTGGCCGGCGCCCTGCTGTATATCGCCCAGAGCGGCAATGCGCTGCACGGCGGGCTGATCCTGTTCGCCATGGGCATCGGCATCGGTATCCCGTTGTTGCTGCTGGTCACCGTGGGCAACCGCTTCCTGCCCAAGCCGGGCACCTGGATGAACGTGCTCAAGGGCATTTTCGGCTTCCTGTTCCTCGGCACCGCCGTACTGATGCTTCGCCCGGTGGTCGGCGAAAGCCTGTGGATCGGCCTGTGGGGCGCACTGGCGCTGGTCATGGCCTATTGCGGTTGGACGCTGGCGCGTGAATACGGCCTGGCCGCCAAGGTGTTCGGCGCGGGCTCCCTGGTGCTGGGCCTGTGGGGCGCGGTACTGGTGGTGGGCGCGGCGGGTGGCAGCGATGAGCTGTGGCAACCGCTGAAGGTCTACAGCGGCTCGCGGGTGGCTGCCACAGCCAGCGCCCACGATGCGTTCACGACCATCAACAATCCTGCCGCCCTGCAAAGCCAGCTCGACAGCGCCAAGGCCGAGGGCCAATGGGTGCTGGTGGATTACTACGCCGATTGGTGTGTGTCGTGCAAGATCATGGAAAAACAGGTGTTCGGCAAGCCAGAGGTGATGGCCGCCCTGAAGGATGTACGCCTGCTGCGCCTGGACGTCACCGCCGACAATGCCGCCAGCCGTGAACTGCTCGGCCGCTACAAAGTGCCGGGGCCCCCGAGTTTCGTGTGGATCGGCCCGGACGGTGAAGAACGCCGAGCCCAACGCATCACCGGCGAAGTGGATGCCGCCGCCTTCCTGCAACGCTGGACGCAAACCCGAGACGCGCGCTGATGCTGACCCTCACCATCGGCACCTTCGCCATCGCCCTGAATCACATTCTGCTGATCTGCGCGCTGATTCTCGCCACCCTGGTGGGCTGGCGCGTGGCCAAGCGTGGCGGGGAAAACCCCGAATCGGTGTTGTTCAGCCTGTTCCTGCTGGGCATGCTGGCCGCCCGTGTCAGCTTTGTGCTGATGTACTGGAGTGATTATCGCAACGACTGGCTGCAGATGGTCGATCTGCGCGACGGCGGGTTCCTCGCCTGGCCCGGCGTGATCGCGCTGGTGCTCGGTGCGCTGGCCTACGGCTGGCGACGCCCGGCCCTGCGCAGGCCACTGAGTGCGGGGGTGATCAGCGGCCTGGTGTTCTGGGGCATGACCAGCCTGTCCCTGAACCTTTACGACAAGGGCTCACAACTGCCGGATATCACCCTGCGCGATGCCAACGGCAATGTGGTGCAATTGGCCGACTACAAAGGCGGCCCGCTGGTAATCAACCTCTGGGCTACCTGGTGCCCACCGTGCCGCCGGGAAATGCCGGTGCTGGAACGCGCGCAACACCAGCGCCCGGATATCACCTTCCTGTTCGTCAACCAGGCCGAGAGCATGCAAAGCGTCAGCACGTACCTGGCCACCCAGGGCCTGAACCTCGACAACGTGCTGTTCGACGCCAGCGGCCGGCTCGGCCAGGCCGTCGGCTCCATGGCGTTGCCTACTACGTTGTTCTACACGGCCGACGGACGCCTGATCAACAGCCACCTGGGCGAGCTGTCCCAAGCCAGCCTGGCCCGTGCCATGGAACCCTTCGATACCGCCCCACAAAGGAAACCGACATGCCTCGCCTCCGCCACCTGCTGACCCTGCTGCCACTGACACTTGCCGCCACCCTGGTGCAGGCCGGAGACTGGCCGGCCCCGATCAAGCAAATCGAAGCCAAGGGCGCCAAAATCCTCGGTACATTCGACGCCCCCAGCGGCCTCACCGGCTACGCCGCGCAGTACCAGAACCGCGGCATGGCGCTGTACCTGACCGCCGACGGCAAGAACGTGATCGCCGGCAACCTGTACGATGCCCAAGGCAACGACCTGAGCAGCGCTCCCCTGGAAAAACTGGTGTACGCACCGATGTCCAAGGAAGTCTGGGCCAAGATGGAAAACAGCAGCTGGATCCAGGACGGCGACAAGAATGCGCCACGCATCGTCTACCTGTTCAGCGATCCCAACTGCCCCTATTGCAACATGTTCTGGGAACAGGCCCGGCCGTGGGTGAAGGCCGGCAAGGTGCAGTTGCGCCATATCATGGTGGGGATTATCCGCGAAGACAGCCCAGGCAAATCCGCCGCACTGTTGGCCGCCAAAGACCCGCAAAAAGCCCTGGAAGAACACGAAGCGGCTGGTAAGGGCAGCACGTTGCAGGCACTGGCGAAGATCCCGGCGGATATCGAAGCCAAGCTTGATGGGAATATGAAATTGATGGAAGAACTGGAGTTGTCGGCTACGCCGGCGATTTTCTATCTGGACGACAAGGGCGCGTTGCAGCAACAGCAGGGGGCGCCATCGCCGGATAAGTTGGTGAAGATACTGGGGCCGAAATAAACCACGCGCATACGTTATGGATAAGGCCTCCAAACATCGAAGGCCTTATGCTTGATCCACCTCAGTTAACTATTGTTGGACCTCGTACAGTTTGAGCATAGTGATTCCAAAATCGTTACCAACGATCGCGCCCATTTTGTGATTATGAACGCTAAGCCTTGCGGTTTTTGAGGTGGCTACGAATACGCCCTCAAGTGTCTGCCACGTTATCGGTGGTTGTATCACATCGGTTATATCTTTCCTGTCAACGGCTAGCGCCAGGAGGGGGGAGGCGCCTTGACCACTACTGTTACAGACCAAGGCCGAGAAATGATATGAGCGCCCCGGTTCCAGATCGGTGAAAATCTTGAACATTTTCTCGCTCTCAGTAGCAGGGTCGGATGTATTTGTATAACTGTAATCACGCAACCAGTAACCAGTCCAGCCGCCCCACGGATCAGTTCTCAATGCCAGATCGGCGGGGTGTGCTGCGCCTAAGCCTCTCTGCCAACCATTCCAGCCTTTGCCGGATGGGTCGAAGTCAGTGAGGTCATAAAATGCCTTGCGGAATTTAAGGTGCAGCTTGGGGAACGCGATCGCATTACTGACTTGGCCACCGATATCCGGCGTCACGTTGAACGTAATCAACAGATCGGTCTTGTCACGCAGCTTCTCCAGGTCCGAACGTTTGAGCAGCTTATTCAACCCGGCGGTCACTTCACCCTCGGTGACTCGACCGGCAGTCCCCACCGGAAAGGTCAAAGGAGCACCATCAGCGTCGGCGGTGCCTTCGCCCCACGCCCACACATTTTGCCCAGCCAGGATAAACCACCAGGGTTCCAACGTACCGTCGGCATCGCCGTTAAACGTGCGCAAATCCAGAATACCGTTCTGGGTGGCAGGAGGCGTAGCCTGTTTCACCACCGGCGTCGGCAGACGCACCGGCACGCTGATATGCAGGTTCAAATCGTCCGAGGTCTGCTGTTTACAGTCGCTGGTCACGGTGAAGTTGATCTTCACCGTTGTGCCGATGCTTTCGATCACGGCCTCTCTTGGGACAGAAAAAATCACAGGGCCGGTTGTACTACCCGGTTGCGACTCCAGCAGCCAGCAACTGCCGTCCGGCCGATACCAATTGGCTTGAATGCTGTGGTTGGGATGGTTGCCGACGTAATTCACTTCCACATGCACGCCGTTACGCCCATTCCACACGGTCAACTCGCTGCCCACCGCTTCGGTGACGGTCGGCGGTTTCAACACCAGATTTTCCTGGCTGATCGCAAATACCTGCATCGGGAATTCGATGGCGGTTTCCCGATTGCACTTGCCATCAAAGCTCGCGGCAAAATGCAGCTCAAAGCCCGTGCAATCGGCAAGCTCCTTCAATCTGTCCCGCGGGATAGACTCGTCAACACCCTTGGCCAGCCACTCTGGAGTAAGGGGCTTACCAGGCACTATGTCGAACCGGTAGTCGCTACCATCTTCACGTGTTCCACTCAACCACATCCAGCAACATTCGCCCTCTTCTGCATAATCCCAAACGGGTACCACCGCCGTGGCATCATCACTGAAGGTGTTGAGATCAACGATGCCCACTGTTGCCTCTTCGATACACGGCAAGGTCAGTTGCGGAGCAAGCACTTGCACCGTGCGATCGGGGGAGCTCTGCGGTTGATAATGGTTGAACTGAACGCTGTAGTTCAACACCATCTTCTTGTTGAACAGTGCTGCAATGATGTGCGGAGCAACATCGAATGACAGCTTGATCTGCCCCTCGCTCACGTCTTTGCAGCCGAGGGCTACCGGCCCAAAATCAGGGCCCGATGCATAGGCACAGACATGGTCATTTTCGAACATGCCTGCGTAGCTGACGATTGCATGCCCGCCGTTGACCGTGTTGACAGGGTTGAGCTGCCACTGACCGGGCGGCAATTCCACGGATTCGCGCAAATGCGGCGGGTTCAGATCCTGCGCAGGGTCGACCTGCAGCAATGAAGTGGTGCGCAGGTGGAAATCCTCGGCGTTCACAGGCAGCGGATTCTCCAGAATCGGATCGCCTGGCTCAGGGTATACCGGTTCGGTCGTGTCCCAAATCACGCCCAGGTGAGCGGTGATCGCCGAGTAATCGTCCAGCCTGGACAGCCAGCCTCGCGAAAGCTTGAAGCGGAAAACATGCTCTGGACGAGCTTCGTGCTCCTGCACCACATGATTCTTGGCCACCCAGGTGAAGCGATAAGGCGCAACGTGCTGGTTACCCGCAACAACCACAAACAGACGCTGCCCGGGTTGAATCATCGGCCAGGCGTTGATCGCGACAATTTCATCACCCGAGAACTCTTGCATGCGCAGGTACCAGGTATTCCACTCCTCCTTGGCATGCGTGAACACCGGCCTTGAAACGAAGAGGTCCTCCTCCCTGATCTGTTGGATTTCCAACTCCAGCGTCAAGGATTCCAGGGCCCGCCCCCCTGCATTGGCCGTGTACTTGATCAATACCGTGTGCCCGATGCAGTAGCTGATCCACTGTGGCGGAATGCCGACGACATTGACGCCATTTTCGACAGATACCGGTTCGAAACGCGGCTCGTCCTGCCCCTTGACCGCCATGTAGAACATGACATCAGTGGCGTTGGCCGGCAGCGTCAGCGTGGCCGTCGTGCCATCGCTGGCGTCAATGGGATACAGCACGCTGTTGTTCGCAGCGTGCTCGATAATCGCATAGGGCAGTTCCGTTTCAACGGCTGGCAGCGAATTTGCTGCCTGAACGGAACCG
>NZ_CVTV01000013.1:0-125634 GCF_900004865.1 Pseudomonas sp. 37 R 15
TGTACGGGTCAACCACATGGGTTACAAAAAAGTGCACTCACATAGGTGACACTTTGATTGAGACATAACCGTTCTTTGCATCTCTCGCATTCACATGGCCCAAGATCACAGGACCGAAGATTACATTCCATACCCCATCACCGATCATCTCCATTCCGATGGTCTGGTGACAAAGTAGATTGCCAACATAAACCCGCATGCCTCCTCGATTGATGATTCCGCTACTGTCGGCCAGGTAACTCTCAATATGACTCGCATAGATCATTTCCGGTAGCGTCTCTGGGTACATTCGAGTTGAAGGCGTATAGCAAGCAGCAGGCGTTTTCTGGCCAAGCGCCTCATGTCCACGCTCGTAATTGTAGTGCTGCAGGAAGCGATCAAAGTGTCGCTGCTGGGCTTCCCACGCAATTGCCGACGGGTGAGGTAATGTACTTTTCAGCGTCCGGTGCATGCGCTCATGCCGCCCATTCTGATCTGGGCGACCTGGCTCGATCCTCTCAGGAATGATCCCAAGTCTCATCCACCAAATCGACAGCTGTGACAGCCCTGCACGACTGGTGCTGGCAAACGGTATCCCATTGTCAGTACGAATACGCTCTGGCAGGCCGTATTCGCGAAAAACCCTTTCGAAGGTTTGCTGGGTTTCCTTCAGATTGGTGCTGCTCATGCTCTGGCACGCCAGCAAAAACCGGCTGGCATGATCCATGATCGTCAGCGGATAACACCAAATCCCTGCTCCGGTCAGGTATTGGCCCTTGTAATCAGCGCTGAACAACTGGTTGGGATTTTCTGCCTTGCGTAAAGGCTTGGGATACACAGCCACCCGTCGGCGCAATGGCTTGGGGGTAATCAAATCAGCTGCCTTGAGAATGTTGTAAATGGTCGTCTTCGAGGGCGGATCCTGATCTGGGAAACGCTGCATGAGGCTATTCTGAATCTTTTTCGGGCCGGGGATCGTCTCGCCACTTAAGCGAAATTCAACGATTGCCTGTTTCACAGCCAAGGGCACCACGTAGGTTTGGTTGTGGCGGCAGCGGCTACGTTCATCAAGCCCACTCGGGCCCTCTGCCTCGTAACGCCTGATCCACTTATACCCAGTCTTGCGGCTGACCTCATAGTCCCGGCACAGCTGGCTAAGGCTGTGCTTCTGGGACAGGTAATCGGCAATGAACATTACTTTAAGGTCCATAGGTTTCAGCTCTTTCCAGGGCATGGTCAGATCCTCGCGAAATCGACCCTGCCAGTTAAAAACTGTTACCTATGTGCGTGAACTGATTTGTAACCCATGTGGGTGAGTCATACCCAAGAGCCTTTTTGGTTACTTTTGGGGCTCTTTTCCAAAAGTGACCCGCTGTAAAAGCGGAACCCATAGCAGCCGTTACGCAGAAACGGATATGTACTCGTTCCAATCCAGCATCCTGGTCGGCCCAGAGGCCGCCATCGGGGGCAAGCCCCCTCCCACAGGGTATCTGCGCTTAACTGACTGCATTGGGGGCAAGCCCCCTCCCACAAGGTATCTGCGCTTAACTGACTGGCATTGGGGCAAGCCCCCTGCCACCAGGGTTCTGCGTCAGGCTTCAGATCGAGACGAAGAAGAAACTCGCAATCAGCGCCATCCCCACCACCCACACCAGCGAACGCAACATCGCCCAGTCCGCCAGGTAGCAAATGATGTACAGCAGCCGGCTGGTGATGAACAACACTGCCAGCACATTGATCGTCACCAGCTCGGCCGTGCCGGCCAGGTGGGCGATGATCACCGCCGCCGCAAAGGCCGGGGTGACTTCAAAGCTGTTGAGTTGCGCATTGTGGGCACGCTTGGCAACGCCTTCGACCGTGTCCAGGAACGCGCGCGGGTCGTGATTATGGCGCGGCCCGAACTTGCCTCCACTGAACTTGGCCACACCCGTACACAGGTACGGCAGAAAGATCGCAATCAACACACACCAGAAAGCCACTGTCATCAGTCATTCCCTTTTTAGATTTATCAAGGCAGTCAGAGCTTCATCACCCACGTGCCGATCAGCCCCACCCACAAGCTAAGAGCCGTGGCCGACCGAAAGGTTCTTTCAGGTAATCGCACCTGTTTATACTAAACGACATCGCGACGCACGCTGTGCACCTCTATTTCCCCGCCCCAAGGACCCCGGATGCTTGAACTTGTTGCCGCCTTCATCTGCCTCACCACCCTGCTCACCTATGTGAACTTCCGTTTTATCGGCCTGCCGCCGACCATCGGCGTGATGGTCACTGCGCTGCTGTTTTCGCTGATCCTGCAAGGCCTCAGTTTTATCGGCTACCCCGGCCTGGAAGAGCGCATCCAGCAACTGATCGGCCAGATCGACTTCGGCGATTTGCTGATGAACTGGATGCTCTCGTTCCTGCTGTTTGCCGGCGCGTTGCACGTCAACTTGAACGACCTGCGCAGCTATCGCTGGCCCATCGGCCTGTTGGCGACCTTTGGCGTCTTGATCGCCACCGTGGTGATCGGCAGCCTGGCGTACTACATTTTTGCCCTGTTCGGCTGGCACGTGAGCTTCCTGTATTGCCTGCTGTTCGGTGCGCTGATCTCGCCCACCGACCCGATTGCGGTGCTGGGAGTGTTGCGTACCGCCAATGCCTCGAAACCGCTGAAAACCACCATCGTGGGCGAGTCGCTGTTCAACGACGGCACAGCGGTGGTGGTGTTTACCGTGCTGCTGGGCATCGCACAGTTGGGTGAAACACCGACCCTGGGCGCCACCGCAATGCTGTTCGCCCATGAGGCGATTGGCGGCGTGGTATTCGGCGGGCTGATCGGTTACCTCGTGTACCTGATGATCAAAAGCATCGAGCAACACCAGATCGAAGTCATGCTGACCCTGGCGCTGGTGATTGGCGGCTCGGCGATGGCTACCGAATTGCACGTCTCGGCACCGATTGCGATGGTGGTGGCCGGCCTGATCATCGGCAACCTGGGGCGCAAGCTGGCGATGAACGACATGACTCGGCGCTATCTGGACGGCTTCTGGGAATTGCTCGACGACATGCTCAACGCCTTGCTGTTCGCACTGATCGGCATGGAACTGCTGCTGTTACCCTTCAACTGGCTGCACGTATTGGCGGCCAGCTTGCTGGCAGTGGCCATCCTGCTGTCACGCCTGCTGACCGTGGCCCCCGCGATCCTCCTGCTGCGACGCTGGCGCACGGTCCCGCGCGGCACTATCCGCATCCTCACCTGGGGCGGGTTGCGCGGTGGCGTCTCGGTAGCGCTGGCCCTGGCATTGCCGCTGGGCCCGGAACGTGACCTGCTGCTGAGCATCACGTATATCGTGGTGTTGTCGTCAATTCTGCTCCAGGGGTTGAGCATCGGCCGGGTGGTGCGCAAGGTTGCCGACCCGGCTTAAGGCGGCGTCCAGGCCACTGCGCTTCTAGCTGCCGAGCAGTAGCCCAAGCAAATGCCGCATCGCCGATGGGCGGTGCGGCGTCGAATCATGCAACACCACAAGGTCACGCGAGTAGCACCGCCCTCCAGCGACCGGCAGCACACGCAACCCATCCAGTGCCATGCCGGCCCATTGCGGCACCAGCGAAACCCCCATTCCCTGTGCAACCAGCATCACAATGGTTTCCAGCGCATCCAACTCGCATACCACTTTCGGTTCAAAAGCCCGCTCATCAAGATAACGCTGGGCAATCTGCCCGCCCCAGGCCCGAGCGTCATAGCGAATGAACGGCTGCTCGCGCATCAGCGTCTCCACCGGCTGCGCGCAAAGACTGGCCGAGGTGATAAGAATGAGCGGCTCAGCCTTGAGCACCACCAGCGTCAAGGATTTTGGCGGCTGAAAAGGTGGCCTCACCAGAATCGCCGCGTCCAGCTCGCCGGTCAGCACTTTTTCATAAAGGCTTTTGGAATCGCCGGGAGTGATCGTCAGCTTCAGCGCGGGGGCCGACACCGCCAACCGCTCAATCAGGCGTGGCAGCACGCCAGTCAGTGCCGTTGATATCGCGCCAATCTTCATGTCCCCCGCTAACGCATCGTGCGCCAGATCGCTCTGCAGCGCCTGCACCTGCTCAACGATCAAACGGATTCTAGGCATCAGCGCCAGACATTGGTCCGAGGGGCGCGCCGCGTGCGCCGTGCGCTGTAACAACGTGCACCCTAACGCTCGTTCAAGGGCCTGGATGCGTTGGCTGATGGCCGCAGCAGTGCGATTCTCCCGGCGTGCAGCTGCTGCAATCGAACCGGTCTCAACCACCGAAATCAGGCTTTTAAGAAAGCGCACGTCCATAATTTTTCCTTTCGCTCAGCGCAACGCGAAGCTGTTTTACCCCGTCGTGCGGCCTGATTACCCTGGATGCTCATTGACTCGGGAAGCCCCCATGAACAGACCCTTTCACGCTGCATATCATGTTCGTGACCTGGACCAAGCGCGGATTTTTTATCGAGATGTGTTGGGTTGCCATGAAGGCCGCAGCGCCGACACCTGGATTGATTTCGACTTCTTCGGCAATCAGCTCTCTCTGCACCTGGGCACGCCCTTCAGCACGACCCGTACCGGCCAGGTCGGAGAGCACAGCGTGTTGATGCCGCATATCGGCGTCGTGTTGCCGCTGGATGAATGGCTGGCGCTGGCCGAACGCCTGACCCAGCTGGGCACTGCCTTCGAAATCCCCCCGGTGGTCCGGTTTGTGGGCGAAGCCGGCGAGCAACGCACGATGTTCTTTCTAGACCCCAGCGGCAACCCCATCGAAATCAAGGGATTCAAGGATTTCAACAACCTGTTCCACCCCTGAAATTCCCGCCCCCAAAACAATAAATAAAGGGATACAGCATGCGTACAAATACATCCTCCAGCCTGGTAACCCGCATCATGATAGGTCTCGCCGCCGGCGTGATCGTCGGCGTCCTTCTCAATCAGTTCCCGGAGCACAAGACCTGGTTTATCGACAACCTGCTGCAACCCGCCGGGGACTTGTTCATTCGGCTGATGAAGATGATCGTGGTGCCGCTGGTGTTCGCCTGCATGGTTGTCGGCATCGCCGGGGCGGGCAGTACTCGCGCCCTGGGTCGCGTCGGCCTGAAGACCTTCACGTACTTCTTCACCATTACCAGTATCGCCATCGTGTTCGGCCTGATCGTCGGCAATCTATTGCAGCCCGGCGTCGGCGCCGACTTCAGCAGTACCCTGCAAGCTCCGGTATCAGGCCTGGCCAGCGCCAGCGAGACGCAAAACCTGGGCCGAACCCTGGCCAACATCGTGCCGGACAACATCGTGTCAGCGATGTCGCAAGGCAAGCTGCTATCGGTGTTGTTCTTTGCCATCCTGTTCGGTTGCGCGTTATCACTGCTGCCGGCCCCGCAGAAAGCCCCTCTGGTGGCTGTGATGCAGGCAGTCTCGGACACCATGTTCAAAGTCACTCATCTGGTCATGCATTACTCACCCATTGGCATCTTTGGCTTGATCGCTGTGACAGTGGCCAGTTTCGGGCTCAGCGCTTTACTGCCCCTGGCCAAGCTGATCGGCATCACCTATGTCGCCGTGGCATTGTTTGCAATCTGTGTTCTAGGAGTGGTAGCGCGTGTCGCCGGAGTGGGCCTTTTTCACTTGATACGCGAAATCCGCAGCGAATTGTTGCTGGCGTACAGCAGCGCCGCGTCGGCCACGGTGATGCCGCAGCTGATCGAGAAAATGGAACGTTACGGCGCCCCCCGCTCGATCACCAGCATGGTCATCCCACTGGGGTACTCCTTCAACCTCGATGGCGCATCTCTGTTCGCTGCACTTGGCACATTGTTCATTGCCCAGGCCTACGGCATCGACCTCAGTCTTGCGGACCAGGCGATGCTGGTGCTGATCATGGTACTGACGTCAAAAGGGGCGGCGGGCGTGCCGGGCTTCATGTTCATCATCCTGACGGCAACCCTGACGACAGCGGGGTTGCCGGTGGAAGGCGTGGCGATCATCGCGGGCGTCTACCGGCTGATGGACATGCCGGTCACGGCGCTCAATGTGTTGGGCAATGCACTGGCACCGCTGGTCATCGCGCGCTGGGAGGGCCAGCTCGAAGCGCCGCGCAGTGACGCGCCGGCAAAGCCCGCCACTCCACCCTTGCAGGCGTGAAACACGCATTGATCATTTATCCTGTGCCGAATCGGAATGCTCCTTGGGGAGTTTACCGGGCGCCTGTTTACCCGAACTGGGCGCCTGGCCTTCACTGCGAATCTGCGCATGGCTGATCAACGCAAAGATAAAGCTGCCACCGATGATATTGCCGGCCAGGGTCGGGCCGGCGAATACCAGCCAGAAGTCATGCCACGACAGTTCGCCGGCAAACACCAGGTACGACACTTCCGCCGAGCCCACCACGATGTGAGTGAAATCGCCCAACGCCATCAGGTAGGTGATCAGGATGATGATCCACATCTTGGCGCTTTCCATCGACGGGATCATCCACACCATGGTGGCGATCATCCAGCCAGAGACGATGCCTTTGGCGAACATCTGGCCGGTGTCGTTTTCCATGATCTTGCGCCCGATTTCGAGGAAGGCCATGTCGGTCTTGGTGTCGAATATCGGCAGGTGCAGCATTACATAGGCCACCAGCAGGGTGCCACACAGGTTGCCCACCAGCACCACCGTCCACAGTCGCAACAGGCGCCCGGCATTGGCCAGGGTCGGTTTGCTCATCACCGGCAACACGGCGGTGAGGGTATTTTCGGTAAACAGCTGCTGGCGCGCGAGGATCACCGCCAGAAAACCCGCGCAATAGCCAAAGCTGGCGATGACCTTGAACGCTTCGCCGTCCGGCAGGCGTGAGTTGAGCAATCCCATGGCCATCAGCGACAGACCCATGGTCAACCCGGCAGCCAGGGCAGACCACCACAACGCCGCGACGCTGCGCTCCAGCTCCTGGTCGCCTTGAGTACGAATGATTTCATGCAGCACCGCCGCGCGGGGCGGCTGGTTTTTGTCTACGTCCTGCTGCTCTTCCTGCGACAGGTTGGGGGTTTTGCCTGCTTCGTCGGTGGCCATGATTATCCGGAGTCCAAGGGGGGCGTGTAGCTACGACACGCGGCCACCGTGGCTGTTCAGTGCCCAGGCAACTTAACCGGAATTCTCCAGGCCTGGGCCATTTCCACCGTGGTGGAACCGGACGCTTTATCCCAGGGTTTATTACGTGCTTTGTAACTGTCGCCGAGGGTGCCGAGCACACGATTGAACTCGGTGGGCGTGGTAGCCCACGCCAAGTCTTGAGCCGTACGCTGGAGCAGTTCGACATTGGCGCCGGGTTGGCCAGGCCGAAACAACGAAGGGTAGATCACCTCCCGCGTGAAGTTGTCTGCTTTCATCGCAATATCGCGCGCGCCCATCTGAGCGACAGCGCCGACAATGACTTTGGACACCGGCGGCGCACCGCCAGCGATCTGCCTGGCCGCCATTTGCAGCAACTGCTGAAAGTTACGCTGATCGGCGACATTGAGACGCCCTGCCAACCAGTCGACTTGCTCAGGCCGTCGTACAAGGGCATCCAGGTTGCGCAGCGCTGATAAAATTTGCGGCGTAAACAGTAGCGTATCGTGGGTCTGATTCGCTTCGGTGATCGCCTCATCCAGCACTTGCAACGCCTGCTGCGCATTGCTTCTGAACGTCAGCACATCCGCCGCGGCCGGGTCTTTTTGCAGCGCCGACTGTACGCTGGCGAGCAGTTGATCATCCATGGCCAACACGGCGTCATGCAGTGATTGAAACGCATGATGCCCAAGCGCTGTAGAGCGGCGTTCCAAATGCGTCTCTACCGCTTGACACGCCTTGGCCTGCAGATTTTGTTTTTGCTCATCCTGCATCGTGAAGTTGACGGTACCGCCGAGCAGGCCGCGAAAATCACCTTTTTCAGTCTTCAGGGGCAAAGTAACGATTTGATCGGCAAACGCTTCGAGCTTTTTCTCCTGGAAGGCTTCAGCAGCCGAATGTTCGACGCCGATGACGCGGTCAGCCACGCTGCTGAGAAAGCTGCCACTTCGCGCCGGTGTCTCGCTGACGCTGGACTCAAACTTGACGATCAACGCTTCAGGCTTGTTCAAGGGACTGTCAGCAAATACCTTCTGCACCACACCCGGCGCCGGGGTATTGAGCAATAAGCCACCGTCCTTGAACGCGGTGATTTCACCTGCGGCCTGGAAGCCATGACCTTGTTCCACGGGGCTTTTGAACACCACCGGCAAGGAACCGGAAATATGCGCCGCCCGAGCGATGTCCATCTGCGGGGTCAAGCTGGCATTGAACACCACCAACTGCGGGCGCCCAGCAAACATACCGGTACCGGTGATGCTCAGTTGCTTGATCGCGGGGATATGACGGTTCAACACCTCAAGGTCACCAAACGTCGGTGCGCCGCCGGCACTCAACTTGTCGGCAATCTTCATCACTTCAGCAGGCCGGGTTTCCCGAGGGCTTTGCGCGATATGCGCAAGCAGCGACCGGCGCGACTCATTTCGAATCAATTCCTCCAGAGGACAGGCTTCAGTTTGCAGGCGCGGCAACAATGTCACCAACAGCTGAGACACATTACCGACGGGGCCGGGTAACCGGCCAATGAGTTTGCCAAGTGTGGCACTGGCGTCCTGCATCCACGCCGTCACGGCATCCTTGCTATTGAGCAGGCTCGGCAGATCAATGCTATCGGACAACTTATCGAAGGCTGCCGCCCCCATACCACTGGCGATCAACGCCGCCGAAATCGCGCCGGCGGATGAGCCGCAAGCCAGTTGGATACCCTGCAGCTTTCCCGCTTGCTCAAGGGCCTGCACCACCCCCGAAAAAGCGATGCCCTTGGCCCCTCCGCCGCTGAGCACCAGGCTTGTGACAGGCGCAGCCGACAAAATCACTTCGACCCGCCCCAGGTCATCGCGCAGAAGCGTCACGTTGCGTTCGCCCACCCCTTCCAACAGAGGCGTCTTGGCGCTGGACTTGGCCGCAGACTGATCCTCTTTATCCAATAAGTGCTGAATCTGGGCACTTGGACTGAACACTTTCATACACAGGCTCTCCGTTGGGTGTGAGCCTGAGTGATGAAAGCCTCTCGCGACGATCCGTACGGAATGATTTGGTAAAGCAAATCACACCGCTACGTTGTCACTCGGAAAGACTGTCGTCCTTGAACTGATCCTTCACGTACTTGATTTCGGTACGACCATGAGGCGCAGGCAGGCCATCTTCACCGAGGTTGACGAAGACCATTTTCTCTACGGTCAGGATGCTCTTGCGGGTGATCTTGTTGCGCACTTCACAGGTCAGGGTGATGGAGGTGCGACCGAACTCGGTGGCGGTGATGCCCAGCTCGATGATGTCGCCCTGGCGCGAGGCGCTGACAAAGTTGATTTCGGAAATGTACTTGGTCACCACGCGCTGGTTGCCCAGTTGGACGATAGCGTAGATGGCGGCTTCTTCGTCGATCCAGCGCAGCAGGCTGCCGCCGAACAGGGTGCCGTTGGGGTTGAGGTCTTCGGGTTTTACCCATTTGCGGGTGTGGAAGTTCATAGGAGGCGGACTCTGAGGTGTTTTAAAGATATATTTCCCCCCTAGCTTCAAGTTTCAAGCTACAAGCTGCAAGTAAAAGCCGATTCGCTTTAAACTTGCCGCTTGCAGCTTGTCACTTGCGGCTCAAAGAAAGCTATAATCGCCCCCGATTTGGAACGGCCACCACCGTTCTCCCGCCACCTGTCCGAGGGGCGCTGCAGCAGGCTTGGCCTGTCAGGCTCGGATGGGGCGTTGTCCGGCCTGGTTTTGCAGCTGGATACTAAACGCACAACGGCGCCCATTCGCACACTACGAATGGAGGCTCTTCATGAGCGCTGTCAACACGCCTGCAGATTTCACCGACTACAAAGTCGCCGACATGTCCCTCGCCGCCTGGGGCCGTCGCGAAACCTTTATCGCCGAATCCGAAATGCCAGCCCTGATGGGCCTGCGTCGCAAGTACGCCGCCGAGCAGCCGCTCAAGGGCGCGAAGATTCTCGGCTGCATCCACATGACCATCCAGACCGCCGTGCTGATCGAAACCCTGGTTGCCCTGGGGGCCGAAGTGCGTTGGTCGTCCTGCAACATTTTCTCGACTCAGGACCAGGCCGCTGCCGCTATCGCCGCCGCCGGTATCCCGGTATTCGCCTGGAAAGGCGAAACCGAAGAAGAGTACGAGTGGTGCCTGGAGCAAACCATCCTCAAGGATGGCGCGCCTTGGGATGCCAACATGATCCTCGACGACGGCGGCGACCTGACCGAGCTGCTGCACAAGAAATACCCGCAGATCCTCGACCGCGTCCACGGTGTGACCGAAGAAACCACCACCGGCGTGCACCGCCTGCTGGACATGCTGGCCAAGGGCGAGCTGAAGATCCCGGCCATCAACGTCAACGATTCGGTGACCAAGAGCAAGAACGACAACAAGTACGGCTGCCGTCACAGCCTCAACGATGCGATCAAGCGCGGCACCGACCACCTGCTGTCGGGCAAGCAAGCCCTGGTGATCGGCTACGGCGACGTGGGCAAGGGTTCGTCCCAGTCCCTGCGTCAGGAAGGCATGATCGTTAAAGTTTCAGAAGTCGACCCCATCTGCGCCATGCAAGCCTGCATGGACGGTTTCGAAGTGGTGTCGCCGTTCATCGACGGCGTCAACGACGGCACCGAAGCGAGCATCGACAAGGCCCTGCTGGGCAAGATCGACCTGATCGTCACCACCACCGGTAACGTGAATGTTTGCGATGCGAACATGCTCAAGGCCCTGAAAAAACGTGCCGTGGTGTGCAACATCGGTCACTTCGACAACGAGATCGACACCGCTTTCATGCGCAAGCACTGGGCATGGGAAGAAGTGAAGCCGCAGGTCCACAAGGTTCACCGTACCGGTGCTGCCAAGTTCGACCCGCAGAACGATGACTACCTGATCCTGCTGGCCGAAGGCCGCCTGGTTAACCTGGGCAACGCCACCGGTCACCCAAGCCGCATCATGGACGGCTCGTTCGCCAACCAGGTACTGGCGCAGATCTTCCTGTTCCAGCAGAAGTACGCCGACCTGTCGCCTGCCCAGAAAGCCGAGCGCCTGACCGTGGAAGTACTGCCGAAGAAACTCGACGAAGAAGTGGCCCTGGAAATGGTTCGCGGTTTCGGCGGCGTTGTGACCCAACTGACCAAGACCCAGGCCGACTACATCGGCGTGACCGTTGAAGGTCCGTTCAAGCCGCACGCTTACCGCTACTGATAAGCCTGCTCCCCCTGTGGGGAGCTGGCTTCAAATGTGGGAGGGGGCTTGCCCCCGATGCGGTGGGTCAGTCGATATATTTACTGACTGACCGACCGCATCGGGGGCAAGCCCCCTCCCACATCGAAGGTGTACACACTCCGCAATTCTGAGTTTCAAAGGGTATTACCATGTCCCAAGACCGTCGCTACAGCTTCGAGTTCTTCCCGACCAAGACCGATGCTGGGCATGAAAAATTGATGGCCACCGCCAAGGTGCTGGCCAGCTACAACCCCGACTTTTTCTCCTGCACTTACGGCGCCGGCGGTTCGACCCGTGACCGCACGATCAACACCGTGCTGCAGCTGGAAAGTGAAGTCAAAATTCCCGCCGCTCCGCACTTGTCGTGCGTGGGCGACAGCAAAGCCGACCTGCGCGGCCTGCTGACCCAATACAAGGCCGCCGGCATCAAGCGCATCGTCGCCCTGCGTGGCGACCTGCCGTCCGGTATGGGCATGGCCAGCGGTGAGCTGCGCTACGCCAACGACCTGGTGAGCTTCATCCGCGAAGAAAGCGGCGATCACTTCCATATCGAAGTGGCGGCCTACCCGGAGATGCACCCCCAGGCGCGCAATTTCGAAGACGATCTCAAAAACTTCGTACGCAAGGCCGACGCCGGCGCCAATAGTGCGATCACCCAGTACTTCTTCAACGCCGACAGCTACTTTTATTTTGTCGAGCGTGTACAGGCCATGGGGGTGAACATCCCGATCGTGCCGGGCATCATGCCGATCACCAACTACAGCAAGCTGGCGCGCTTCTCCGACGCCTGCGGTGCCGAGATCCCACGTTGGGTGCGCAAGCAGCTGGAAGCCTATGGCGACGACGTCAAAAGCATCCAGGCATTCGGTGAGCAGGTCATCACCGAGATGTGTGAGCAATTGTTGCAAGGTGGCGCGCCAGGGTTGCACTTCTATACCCTGAACCAGGCAGAACCCAGCCTTGCCGTCTGGAACAACCTCAAGCTGCCACGCTAAGGCTTGTCCGGTTGTGCCAAGGCCCTCAAACGAGGGCCTTTGTCGTTTTACGTGACCCACGGAATCCCGCAGTCCATGAATACAGTGCCCTCCACTTCCCGTCCGCAGCTGGTCTACCTGGTCTTCGGCGCCGAGACCTACCATCAGGAAGCGGTATTCAGCATTGCCAGCGCGTTGGCCTTCCTGCAAGACGCCCCCGATGCGGCCATGGACATTCAGGTATTCAGCGACAACCCCGAACCCTATCGCCTGCTGCCGGTACGTGTGCGCCCGCTGGACGAGGCCACTCGCAAACGCTGGAGCGAGCCCCACGGTTATCATTTCCGCACCAAGCACGTGGTACTGCGCCAGGTACTGGAAGAGTCCGAGGTGGCGTTGCTGATCGACACCGACACGTTTTTTCACCGCTCTCCCCTGGCCTTGTTCGAGCGCGTACAGCCGGGCACGCTGCTGTGCAACGCCTTCTACACCAAGTACGGCGACAACCACGAAAGCATTCTCTACACCGCGCTTTACCAGCGCCTGCTCGACATGGGCGTGGCCGACGACGACATGATGACCCTCAACTCCGGCGTGATGGGCCTGACCCAGCAGGACGCGCACATCCTCGACCGCTCCATCGAGTTGATGGATGAACTGTTCCCCCATGCCCAGGGCGCCTACACCCTGGAAGAGTTCTGCCTGTCCATCGCAGCCTATCGCACGGTCAACGTGCGCGAATGCCCGGACCTGATCCACCATTACTGGAGCCGCAAGCAGCTGTTCCGGGCCAAGGTCAAGGCCTGGATCACCAAGCACGCCGCAGCGCCCATCAGCGCGCTGGCACTGGCCGACACGCGCCAGGTCTCCGCCCACCTGCCGCGCCCGCCGCGCTTGCAGCGCATGCTGTACAAGCTGATTACCCTGCTGCTGCCCAGGCACCAGCAGCAGTTCATTCGCGAAATCCTCTACGGTTGCTACGAACACGAAAACGAGTTCGACCAGGCCTGTGGCCCGGTTTGGTGGGACAAGGCGCGACAAAACCAGGAAGAGCGCCAGAAGCGTCCGCTTGATGCGCACCAGCTCGAACACTGGTTCGCCAATCCGGTGGTGCGCCTGATTCTCGGCGAGCGGCGTGCCGCAATCCACGCCCACTTGATGGACGCACCAACAAAATAAGGCGGCCCGCCAAAGCGCGCGCCAGAGCTTCTCTTTATGCCGGGAGCGTCGTAACCTCCGGGTATGCCCGTCATTTTCAAGTTGTTGATCGCTGCGCTTGTCACTTGCCTGAGCCTGGCCGCTCATGGCGAGAAATTGCGCATTGTCACCGAGCCATGGGCGCCCTACGTCTACGACGACAACGGCACCATGCGCGGCCTGGACTATGAAACCACGGTGATCGTGTTCCAGCGTCTCGGTGTGGATGTGCAATGGCAGTTCCTGCCGTGGAAGCGTTGCCTGGCCATGCTCGACCAAGGCCACGCCGACGGCGCACTGGACATTTTCCACAGCCACGAGCGCGACGCTTCGCTGCTCTACCCCAGCGAACCCCTGTCGGCAGTCGAGTTCGTCCTGTTCTACGCCAACGAACGCCCCCACCCCGCCGAAACCCTCGACGACCTGCGCGGCCTGACCGTGGGCGTCTCGCCCGGCTATCTGTATGGCGAAACATTCAGTGCGTCCGATGCCTTCGCCCGTGAACCCGCTCCCAGTCATGAAGCCAACTTCGGCAAGCTCATGCTGGGGCGCATCGACATGGTGGTCACTGACCGTCGCGTGGGCCAGCATGTGATCAAGGAGTTGGGTCTGGAAGACAAGGTCAGCCAGGCGCCCGTGGTGGTCAGCCGCCAGCAACAGTTTCTCGCCGTTCGCCGTGGCGCGGGCATGGACCTGCTGGTCCAGCGCTTCGCCGCTGAACTCAGGCGTTTCAAGCAAGAGCCGGCCTATGCCGCCTTGAGCGCCAAATACGGCGGTATCCTTGCGCAAACGGTGCCGATCAGCGCGTCCGAATACACCGTTGAGCAGCAGGAAAGCAGCGCGCAGTGATTGCTCTGTTATACTCCGGCCTTTCCGCCAGGCTTACGCCCGGCCGCTCGGGTCTTGAAAAAGGCACCCAACCCCGCTACAGCGCAGCTTTGCAGCCCGCGCGAGCCGGTGGAGTGCCCGCCAGACGCAGCAGGACCGGACGGGATTACGCTCCCCTAAGCGCCATTCACGCCCGGCAAGATTATCCCTTTGGGCCAAGCCCTAACTAAAACAGGATTACTCATGTCCTTTGCTTCCCTCGGTCTCTCCGAGGCTTTAGTCCGCGCCATCGAGGCGGCGGGCTATACCGAGCCTACTCCGGTGCAACAGCGGGCCATTCCCGCCGTGTTGCAAGGTCGCGACCTGATGGTTGCGGCGCAGACAGGTACCGGTAAAACCGGTGGTTTCGCCCTCCCGATTCTGGAGCGGTTGTTCCCCAACGGTCACCCGGACAAATCCCAGCGTCACGGCCCGCGTCAACCGCGTGTACTGGTCCTGACCCCCACCCGCGAACTCGCCGCCCAAGTGCACGACAGCTTCAAGCTGTATGCCCGCGACTTGAAGTTCGTCAGCGCCTGCATCTTCGGCGGCGTCGGCATGAACCCTCAGGTTCAGGCCATGTCCCGTGGTGTCGACGTGCTGGTGGCATGCCCGGGCCGTTTGCTCGACCTGTGCGGCCAAGGCAGCGTCGATCTGTCCCACGTGGAAATCCTCGTGCTGGACGAAGCCGACCGCATGCTCGACATGGGCTTTGTCCATGACGTGAAAAAAGTGCTCGCCCGCCTGCCGGCCAAACGTCAGAACCTGCTGTTCTCGGCAACGTTCTCCCAGGACATCACCGCCCTGGCCGGCAAGTTGCTGCACAACCCGGAACGCATCGAAGTCACGCCGCCGAACACCACGGTCGAGCGTATCGAACAACGCGTCTTCCGCCTGGCGGCCAGCCACAAGCGCTCGCTGCTGGCGCACCTGATCACCCACGGTGCCTGGGAACAGGTGCTGGTGTTCACCCGCACCAAGCACGGCGCCAACCGCCTGGCCGAGTACCTGGACAAGCACGGCCTCACCGCCGTCGCCATCCACGGTAACAAGAGCCAGAACGCGCGCACCAAGGCCCTGGCTGACTTCAAGGCCGGTTCCGTACGCATCCTGGTCGCCACCGATATCGCCGCCCGCGGCCTGGATATCGACCAACTGCCGCACGTGGTCAACTTCGAGCTGCCAAACGTCGATGAAGACTACGTGCACCGTATCGGTCGCACAGGCCGTGCCGGGCGTTCGGGCGAGGCCATTTCCCTGGTCGCGCCGGACGAAGAAAAACTGCTCAAAAGCATCGAGCGCATGACCAAGCAGAAAATCGCCGACGGCGACCTGATGGGCTTCGATGCCAGCGCTGTGGAGGCCGAAAAGCCAGAAGCGCGCGAGCGTCCGGACGTACGCAACCCCCGCAACCCACGCGGTCCGAAGGGCGATGGCCCGAACGGCGGCGGTGGTGGCGGTGGCCGTCGCGACAAGGGCAAGGACAAGGGCAAGGAAAAAACCGCGACCAGCAGCCGTGGCGAACGCCCGGCCCGCGAGCAGAAGCCGCGCGAAGGCACCCCGGCCCGCGAACAGCGCCAGCCGAGCCAGCCGCCACGCGCTGCAGCCGATCGTGCTCCGGACGAATTCCTTGATGACGATGTGGATAACTTCGGTAACCGCGTCGACTACGTGCCACAGGCCAAGCCTGCACAGGGCCGCGGCCGTCGCCCAGGCGCCCCGGCACAAGGCGCAGGCGCAGCCGCTCCACGTGGTGGTCAGCCACAAGGCGCCCGTCAGAATGGCCCGCGCAACAGCAGCGGCGGCACCACCGGTACGCCGCCAGCCAAGCGCAGCGGCCCACGCAACGGTGCCCCGCGTGACGGCCAGGCCCGTCGCGAGGACTCGCGCAGCAACAACCGCCGCCCGGCCCGTGACGAGCAGCCACGTTCGTCCGAGCCAGCGGTGCAAAACCCGCGCGGCGGCCCGGCGCCGAAGATTATCCACAAGGAGTCGAAAGCGGATCGCTTCCCGACACCCGAGCAGTTGGATCAACTGCCTGGCCGTCCTCGTGGTGAAAAACCAGCGCTGCTGACTCGCAACCGCTGAGTTTCAAAGCGCCATAAAAAATGCCCCGCCTCTTTCGAGACGGGGCATTTTTTTATGAGCTCAACAAACCGAATGTGGGAGGGGGCTTGCTCCCGATAGCGACATGCCAGTCAGCCTGTTGATACTGACACACCGCTATCGGGGGCAAGCCCCCTCCCACACTGAACGCATTGTCAGGCAGAAATTACTTCTGCTTCACGCCTTCCAGCGTGATGTCCAGGTCGACAGTCTGCGAAGTCGGGCCTGGGCCTTTCACGCCGAAGTCGTTCAGGTCGATCGTAGTCTTGGCGTTGAAGCCGGCACGTTCGCCGCCCCATGGATCCTTGCCTTCACCGTTGAAGGTGGCCTTGAAGGTCACCGGCTTGGTCACGCCGTGGAAGGTCAGGTCGCCGGTCACGTCAGCTGTCTTTTCGCCGGTGGGTTTAACGGCGGTGGACACGAACTTGGCGTCGGCAAACTTGGCCACGTCGATGAAGTCTTTGCTGGCGATGTGCTTGTCACGTTCAGCGTGGTTGGACCACAGGCTGGCGGTTTTCACGTCGACGGCGATTTTGCTGGCTTCAGGCTTGGTTGCGTCCCAGCTGAAGGTGCCATCCCAGTCCTTGAAGGTACCGTGGATATAGCTGTAGCCCAGGTGGCTGATTTTCCAATCGATGAAGGCGTGCTGGCCTTCCTTGTCGATCTTGTAGTCAGCAGCCATTACCTGCCCGGCGGACAGCAGCGCGGTACCGATTGCCAGAGCGGCGAGTGTCTTCTTCAACATGCTTTCTATTCCTTGTGAGTCGAGGTTGAACATCAGGCTTTGCGCCCCAGCATTCGCGTCAGGGTCACATCACGATCGATAAAATGGTGTTTCAGTGCCGCCACGCCGTGCAAGCCGGCGAACACCACCAACACCCAGGCCAGGTAGAAATGCACCCAGCCGGCGGTATCTGCCTGGTCCGGTAGACCGGAAACCACGGCAGGAATTTCAAACAGGCCAAACACCGGGATACCGACACCGTCTGCGGTGGAAATCAGGTAACCGGCAATCATCACGGCAAACAATCCGAGATACAGGAACGCGTGACCAAACGCGGCGCCGATACGGGTCAAGCGACTGTAGCTGGTCAACGGCGGGGGCGGCGGGCTGACCAGGCGCCAGACAATGCGTACCAGCATGATCGCGAACAGCGTAATGCCAATGCTCTTGTGCAGGTCCGGCGCGTCTTTGCGCCAGGCGCTGTAGTAATCGAGGCCGACCATCCACAGGCCCAGGGCGAACAATCCAAACACCACCAGGGCCACGCCCCAGTGCAAAACCATGCTGACCCAACCATAGCGGGCCGGTGAGTTGCGTAGCTGCATGTACTTAATCCCGTAAGAACTGTGCCCAAGACTAGCGTTTTACCTATCGAATTAAAGCGGAAAATTTCGCTTTGAAATATCGAGAAATACGATCTGGAGGCTATGCATAATAAATTAACAAGGGATTAAGACTATTCCCAGGAAACGTGACAGACCGTCCTGTATTTACCGCGAATTTCCCCACAATGGCTTGTGACCCACGTCACCATTGCATAGGCTTGCGCGATTGTTTCACCTGCGCAGGCCGCAGGACCGCTTCGAGGAGATCACCGATGGGCTTGAATAACCAGTGGATGCAACGCGACCTCGCGGTGCTGTGGCATCCCTGCACCCAGATGAAAGACCACCAGCAACTGCCCCTTGTGCCGATCAAGCGCGGTGAAGGCGTATGGCTGGAAGATTTCGAAGGCAAGCGCTACCTCGATGCCGTCAGTTCCTGGTGGGTCAACGTGTTCGGCCACGCCAACCCGCGCATCAACCAGCGCATCAAGGACCAGGTCGACCAACTGGAGCACGTGATCCTCGCCGGTTTCAGCCATCAGCCGGTGATCGAGCTGTCCGAGCGCCTGGTGGCAATGACGCCCGCAGGCCTGACCCGCTGCTTTTACGCCGACAATGGCTCGTCGTGCATCGAAGTCGCGCTGAAGATGAGCTTCCACTACTGGCTCAACCGTGGCCTGCCGAACAAAAAGCGCTTCGTCACCCTGACCAACAGCTACCACGGCGAAACAATCGCGGCGATGTCGGTGGGTGACGTGCCGCTGTTTACCGAAACCTATAAGGCGCTGTTGCTCGACACCCTCAAGGTGCCGAGCCCCGACTGCTACCTGCGCCCCGAGGGCATGAGCTGGGAAGAACACTCGCGCACGCTGTTCCTGGCGATGGAACAGACGCTGGCCGAGCACCACGACAGCGTCGCCGCCGTGATCGTCGAACCGCTGATCCAGGGCGCCGGTGGCATGCGCATGTATCATCCGGTGTACCTCAAGCTGCTGCGCGAAGCCTGCGACCGTTACGGCGTGCACCTGATCCACGACGAAATCGCTGTGGGCTTTGGCCGCACCGGCAGCATGTTCGCCTGCGAACAGGCCGGCATCCGCCCGGACTTCCTGTGCCTGTCCAAGGCCCTGACCGGCGGCTACCTGCCGCTGGCCGCCGTGGTCACCACCGATGACGTGTACGACGCCTTCTACGACGACTACCCGACCCTGCGCGCGTTCCTGCATTCCCACAGCTACACCGGCAACCCGCTGGCGTGCGCGGCGGCACTGGCGACCCTGGATATCTTCGAAGAAGACAACGTCATCGAAAACAACAAGGCCCTGGCCCAGCGCATGGCCAGCGCCACGGCGCACCTGGTGGACCACCCGCACGTGTCGGAAGTGCGCCAGACCGGCATGGTGCTGGCCATCGAGATGGTGCAGGACAAAGCCACCAAGACCGCTTACCCCTGGCAGGAACGCCGTGGCCTGAAGGTGTTCGAGCATGCCCTGGAACGTGGCGCGTTGTTGCGACCGCTGGGCAGCGTGGTGTACTTCCTGCCGCCGTATGTGATTACCCCGGAGCAGATTGACTTCCTCGCCGAAGTGGCCAGCGAAGGGATTGATATCGCCACTAACAGCAAAGTCAGTGTGGCGGTGCCGAAAGATTTTCACCCAGGCTTCCGCGATCCGGGTTGATTGCCTAAACCTTTGTAGGAGCGAGCTTGCTCGCGAAGGCATTCCAAGCGCATCGCTGCGTCGGATGTACGTTTTTCGCGAGCAAGCTCGCTCCTACCTACACCTCTTCAGAGAACAGAAATGAGACTGTCCCGCTTTTTCACCGACACCCCGCTGAGCCTCGGTGACCATGAGTTGCCGCAAGCCCAGGCGCATTACATCAGCCGTGTGTTGCGCATGGTCGAAGGCGACGCCGTGCAACTGTTCGACGGTTCCGGCCAGGAGTTTCTCGGCAGCCTGCTGGAAGTCGGTAAAAAGCGCGTCACCGTGCAACTGACGCAAAGCTTCAACGGCCAGGCCGAGTCGCCACTGCATATCCACCTCGGTCAGGGCCTGTCCCGTGGCGAGCGCATGGATTGGGCGATCCAGAAAGCCACCGAGCTGGGCGTCAACGCGATCACGCCGATTTTCAGCGAGCGCTGCGAAGTGCGCCTCAAGGACGAACGCGCCGACAAACGCCTGCTGCACTGGCGCCAGGTGGCGATCAGCGCGTGCGAGCAATGCGGGCGTTCGACAGTGCCGGCGATTCACCCGCCGCTGTTGCTGGCCGACTGGCTGAAACAGACCGAGGCCGACCTCAAGCTGGTCCTGCACCCGGTGGCCGAGCCGATGGTCAGTCATGCCAAGCCGTCGAGCCTGGCCTTCCTGATAGGGCCTGAGGGTGGGCTGACCGACGGCGAAGTCGACACCGCCCAAGGCGCCGGCTTCCACGCTGCCCGCCTCGGCCCACGGGTGTTGCGCACCGAAACCGCGCCGGTGGTGGCGCTGTCCGTGGCCCAACAGTTGTGGGGCGACTTCTGACCCTGCCGTGTAAACCCAATCAAAAATGTGGGAGGGGGCTTGCCCCCGATGGCGGTGAATCAGTCAACTTATAGGTAGCTGACCGACTGCTATCGGGAGCAAGCCCCCTCCCACAGTTGGATTGGGTTAGCACTTCTTACTCCACCGGGTCGCTGACCGGCTTGGCGATAATCGCCTTCAACTCGCTGGTCATCGGGAATTCCAGGTTCAAACCCTTGGGCGAAATCGCATACGCCTGTGTGCCCAACAAAAGCCCCAGGGTGCAGCCGGTCAACAGGATCTTTTTCATTGTTATTCTCCGTTGGTTCGCGGGGTAGAGACTCAAGCAGCGCAGGGGGCCAGGCCCTGCATGTCAATGGAAGGCGTGCGCTGATCGATCAGTTCGGCCAGCAGTTGGCCGCTGCCGCAGGCCAACGTAAAGCCAAGGGCGCCGTGGCCAAGGTTCAGCCACAGGTTGCGATAGCGACTTGCACCGATCAGCGGCACCCCCGTCGGCGTGGCAGGGCGCATGCCAGCCCATTCGACTGCGTGGGTGTAGTCACCGGCCAGAGGAAATGTCTCCAGGGCCTGACGTTTCATCAGGGCCAGACGTTTGGGTTCAAGCCCCGTGTCGAAACCAACGATATCCACCATGGCCGCGACCCGCAATTGCTCGCCGATACGTGCGTAGACGATCTTGCGATCATAGTCGGTAATGCTCAGGTTCGGCGCCCGGTGTTGCGCGCCAATCGGCACGCTCAGGCTATAGCCCTTGAGCGGATACAGCGGCAGCGCCAGCCCCGGCAAGCCCAATTCGGTGCTGCGATGCCCGGCCGCCAGCACCAGTTGCTCCACCGGCATCACTTCGCTGCCCAACTCGATGGCCTGCACTGCACCGTCGGCATGGTGGATCCCGGTGACCTTACGCCCGAGCCTGAACGTGCAGCGCCCCGAAGCCTCCAGCCGCGCTGCCAGGCGTTGGCAGAAAGCATGGCAATCGGCGACTTCCTCGTTCGGTGTGTAGATACCGCCGACAAAATCACCCGCCGCCAACGCCGGCTCCAAGCGCGCACAATCGCGCACGGACAACACCTGCTGCTGCAACATGTCCGTGACCTTGCTGCGCGCCTGCTCGAAGGTATTGGCATTACGGAACGTCACCAGCTTACCGTTACGTCGCCAATCGAAACCTTCCAGGCGATCATCGATGCGCCAATGCTGCAATGTGGCCTGGCTCAAGGATGCGAGGCGCAATAAGTGCGCGGCGTTGCGCCTATTCACCGAACCCCGGCAGGCGGCCATAAAGGCTCCCATCCAGCGCCATTGCTGGGGGTCGAGCCGTGGGCGCAGTTTCAATGGCGAGTCACGGCGCAGCAACCAGCCAATCGCCTGCAGCGGCACGCCTGCATCCGCCAGCGGTGCGACATAGCGATAGGACAACTGCCCGCCATTGGCGAAGCTGGTTTCGCTGCCCAGTCTGTCGCGCGCGTCGATCACCGTCACTGCATGGCCAGCACGCACCAGTGCATACGCGCTCGCCAAACCGATCACTCCACCCCCGATGATGCAAACCTGCGCGGCCATTCCCGCCTCCCGCCGTTGATTCAAGAAAGCTCAAGCGTAGAGGCAGGTGACAGCTCACCGACAATGAATAAAGATGGGTCACCTATAAACAAAGGTTATGGACTCGCCATGCGCTTGCGTCATATCGAAATCTTCCAGGCCATCCGCCAGACGGGCTCCATCAGCGCCGCCGCGCAGTTGCTGCATGTCTCGCAACCGGCGGTGACCAAGGTGTTGCAGCACGCCGAACTGCAGTTGGGCTTTGCACTGTTCCTGCGGGTACGCGGCAAATTGCAGCCCACGCCGGAAGCCCTGGCGCTGGAAAGCGAAGTCGAGAAAGTCACCGCAAGCCTGCAAGGCGTGCGGCGCCTGGCTAACAGCCTGCGCCGCGAACCTGGGCAGAGCATCCGTATCGGTGCGATCCCGGCGTTGGCGCTGTCGCTGCTGCCGCCGTCAATCCTGGAATGGAAGCGCGATTACCCGGACATGGCCTGCGAGCTGTCCAGCGACCATAGCCGCGAACTGGTGCAGAAGCTGTTGATGCGCGAGATCGACCTCGCGCTGACGCTCAACTTCTCCGGCCATCCGGGGCTCACGACCCAAGTGCTGGCCAACGGCGTGCTGGTGGCGTTGGCGTCCGAGGGTTATTGGCCGGAAGCCGAACGCTATCAGCCCCTGCCGTTGGCCGAGCTGGCCGGAGCGCCGTTGATCGGCCTGTCCAGCGCCGACCCGCTGGCAGCGAAGCTGGGCAGTCACCTGGAAAATATCGACCCGCCGCCACGGGTGACGATCTCGGTGCAAACCTATTCCCTGGCACGTGCGATGGTCGAGTCCGGCGCCGGTCTGACCGTGATCGATCCGTTCACCGCGCTGGGTGCCTCAACCGCCACCACCCAGATCCGCACGCTCACCCCACCGCTGCCCATCACCCTCTACGCCCTGACCCGCGCCAATGAGCCACCACCGCATATGCTGGCCAAGCTGCTGGAGATTTTCGGCAGTCGCGCCTGTGAACTATTGGCACGTCTCTAACAACACCGCAGATCCAGTGTGGGAGGGGGCTTGCCCCCGATAGCGATAGATCAGCCAGCACCTGCATCGACTGACTTCCCGCCATCGGGAGCAAGCCCCCTCCCACACTCAAAGCACGTAATGCATGATCGCCACAAAATGCAGCAGGCTGCCGCCGATCACAAACAAGTGCCAGATCCCATGGGAATGGCGCAGGCGGTCCTCCAGGGCAAAAAAGATAATGCCCACGGTGTACAGCACCCCGCCCGACGCCAGCCAGATAAACCCCGCCGTGCCCAACGCGGCGAGCAGCGGCTTGACCGCCACCAGCACGATCCAGCCCATCACCGCATAAATCACGATCGACAGAATGCGCGCCTCGGAACGCGGCTTGATCTCCTGCAAAATGCCGATCACCGCCAGCCCCCACACAATCCCGAACAGCGTCCAGCCCCACGGCCCGTGCAGCGTCACCAGGCAAAACGGGGTATAGCTGCCGGCGATCAACAGGTAGATCGAAAAGTGATCGACCTTCTGCATGATCTCTTTTCGCCGCCCCCGCACGCTGTGATACACCGTCGAGGCGCTGTACAGCACGATCAGCGTAAAGCCGTAAATCGCCACGCTGACGATCTTCCAGGGGCTCCCATCCAGGCTCGCCACCACCAGCATCCACACGGCGCCAATGCACGCCGCAACGGCACCGAGCAAATGGCTCCAGGCGTTGAATCGTTCTCCGTGGTACATCTGTCACCGACCTCCTGTAACCCCAAGCACATGCGGACAAGCGTCCTGCCTTGCGCATCAGAGTGCAAGCGCGTTATGACGTTCCGACGACGCCGCGCCGTTTTGCGGGCACAATCGAGGTCATGCGAACCAGAGCCACGGCCATGTTGATCGACGAAGAATTCACCCTCAAAAAGCTGGAAATCTTCCTGGCGTTCATGCGCACCGGCAACCTGGCCCGCGCTGCCGCCGAGTTGCAGACCAGCAACGTCAGCGTGCACCGCGCCATTCATTCGCTGGAAAATGCCCTGCGCTGCCCGCTGTTCAAACACGAGGGCCGCAACCTGACGCCGCTGGAAAGCGCCTATGTACTTGAAGAGCGCGCGCAGAAGCTGGTGGCCGACGTGGTCGACAGCGTGCGCCTCACCCGCGAAGCCGCCGGTTTCTCCGCCGAACGTTTCAAGCTGGGCTCGCTGTATTCGCTGACGGTCAAGACCGTCCCGCAACTGATCATGGGCCTGAAAATCCGCCGCAGCGAACTGAATATCGACCTGATCCTGGGTTCCAATTTCGACCTGCTCTACAAGCTCAAGAACATGGAAGTGGACGCGATCCTCATCTCCCTCGACGAGCACGCCAACGACCCGGACTGTGAGCAGATCGCACTGTTTTGCGACGACATCTTCCTCGCTACCCCGGCCGATTCCCCGTTCGACCGTGAGCGGCAAATCGACCTGGCCGACGTGCGCGATGCCACCTTCATCACCCTCACCCAGGGCTTCGCCACCCACCAGGACGGCAACCGGGTATTCAAGCAGGCGGGGTTCGAGCCGAAGGTGGCGATGCAGGTCAACGACATCTTCACGCTGCTGAGCATGGTCAGCTCGGGGGTGGGTTATGCGCTGTTGCCGGGCAGGATCGCGGCGGTGTACGAAAACCGCGTGAAGCTGATACCACTGCAGCCCAGGTATCGGTTGCAGCAGCATATCGGCGTGGTGTTCCTGAAGGCCAAGGAGCGCGATCCGAATTTGCTGGCGCTGTTGGCGGAGTGTCGGATGTATGCCAATCGCCAGGCCTGAGACCGCTATCGGGGGCAAGCCCCCTCCCACGCTTGACCGCGTTCCAACATGAGAATGCGGTCAACATGTGGGAGGGGGCTTGCCCCCGATGGCGCCCGACCAAACACCGCCGCCTCCAAAACTACCCGACCAATCCCCGCACGATGAAGTACAGCAACGAAGGCCCAAGCAGGCAGCCCAACCCGGTATGAAACGTCGCCGTCAGCGCGCCATACGGCACCAACCGCCGATCCGTCGCCGCCAGCCCCGCCGTTACTCCGCTCACGGTGCCGGCCAAGCCCCCGAACACCATCGCCGAGCGCGGGTTGTCCAAACCCATCCAGCGCGCCGCCACCGGCGTGCCGACCATCACCAGAATCGCCTTGATCAACCCGGTGGCAATCGACAGCGCCATCACATCCGAGGTCGCGCCAATCGCCGCACCGGTCACCGGGCCGACGATGTAAGTCACCGCGCCCGCCCCGATGGTGGTCATGCTGATCGCATCGCGATAGCCGAAGGCCCAGGCCATGCTCGCACCGACGATGAACGGCAGGATCGTACCCAGCAGCAGGGCAATCACGCCGATCATGCCGGCTTTGCGCGCCTCGGTGGCCTGCACTTCAAACGCCGTGGCGACGATGGCGAAATCCCGCAACATCGCGCCGCCCATCAGGCCGATACCGGAGAACAGTGCCAGGTCCGCCAGGCCCTTCTGCCCGCCCGTGAGCGTGCCGCCGACCCAGGCCAGCACCAGACCGATGACGATGGCAATCGCCGAGCCATGGATGCGCCCGAACGTCAGGCGCTTGGACAGCACCACCGAAATCCACATCACCACGCCCACAAAGGCGAACGCGGTGACCAGCCCGTTGTGTTCCAAACCTTTTTCGATGAGGTCCCACATATCAGCGACCTCCTGCAGCGAGGATCAGCGGCTCTTCGGGCGGCAAAGGCTCACCCTTGTGCGTGCGGCTGATCAGGGCAATGGTGCAACCACACACCACCACCGAACCGATGGCCGCCAGCACCGCAACCGGGCCGCCGTGCAATGCGGTGACCACGTTCTGTTGCGCGGCCATCGCCACGACCACGGGGATGTACATGGCGCCCCAGAAACCCACGCCCATCTCGCAATCCTTGGTCATGCCGCCGTGCTTTTGCATCCACAACCGCGCGCAGATCAGCAGGATCATCGCGATGCCCACGCCGCCCACATTGGATTTGACGCCCAGCAACACGCCGAGCATATCGCCCATGATCACGCCCGCGAGCGTGCAGATCGCCAGCAATGCCACACCGTAAATAATCATTGTTGTTGTCCTCAAAGTGCTCGATCGAAATTTTTGTTGTTGTGCTTCGAAAGCCTTGGGTCGTGCTTTATCGGTGGCGGCGCTCCTCCTCTTGCAGCAGCGCCTGCAAGGTATCCAGGCGTGCGCCTTCGCAGGCGATCACCGTGCCTTGTTCGAAGACGCGGCGTGACAGGCCGGTGAGCACCGCGCCCGGTGGCAGTTCGATCTGCAGGCGCACGCCGCGCTCGTAGGCGCTTTGCACGGTGCCGCGCCAGTCGACGACGCGGCACATGTTGAAGGCCAGGTCATCGCGCAGGTGCAGGGGGTTGTGAATGGGCCGCGCGCGCGTGCTGCTCAGGTAGGTGACGCGCGGCGCCTTGAGCGGGACGAAGGCCTGGGCGAGGACCTTGGCCGGTGCGTCCAGCAAGGCGCAGTGGGACGGTACGCTGACGGCCAGGCGCTTGGCGATGCCGTTGCCCTTGATGCGTTCGGCGACACGCTTCATCGCCGCGTCGCTGCCGGCAATGACCGTCTGGTTATCGGCATTGATATTGGCCAGGTACACCGGGGTCTGCGGGCTGTGGATTTCGGCGAGCAATGTTTCGACGGTGGCTAACTGCGGGCCGATGATCGCGGTCATTCCGTAGCCTTGTGGATAAGCGCTTTGCATCAGTTCGCCGCGCAGACTGACAAGTTTGATTGCATCGGCAAAGTCCAATGCGCCGGCGATGACAGCGGCGGGATAGGCGCCGACGGACAGGCCCGCGACGTAGTCCGGTGTGTGCTGCAACAGACGCGCATGCGCCACGCCAGCGATCAACAGGCAGAGCTGAACGGCGCGCGTCAACTCAAGGGCCTGTGCCGAATCGAGCCGGCGCACGTCTTCACCCAGGGCAGCGCTGGCCTCGTCAAGGACCTCGACGGGCAGCGACTGGAGCATGCCGACTCGCTGGGCGCCCTGCCCCGGAAATACCAACAGGCTGCTCATGCCACCGCCTGCCAGGGGTCGACGACAAGGTGCGCCCCGTTGGCCGTTTTCAGCAGCACTCGGCGGGAAGCGCCCGCCCATTCACGCAAGGCGACAGCGCCGACGGGGGTTTGCAGTTGCAGGTCGACGGTGCACGGTGCGCTATCGAGCATCGCCAATAGCGCGTGCGCCTGCTGACGCTCAAGCGGCTCGGGGGTGCGCAGGATCAAATCCAGATCGCTCGCGGCATGCAACGCTTCGATGCCGCTGGCCAATTCGAAGCCGGCACTGCCGCTGACGCCCCAGTCGTTATGCGCCAACAACGGCCGCAGTTGATCGAGTGCCCGCAGCGCCGGCAAATCCCGTGGCGAGGTCGCGTCCCGCAAAGCTTCGGGGGCCACACGCCGTTGTACCGCAGCAATGGGCATCTGCGCGGCAAAGCGCTGCTCACGCAAACGCCCCCGCACACCGACCGCCACATGGCCCGGCTCGACGATGGCGCGGCGCACCACCACCGGGTGGCCGGCGCTGAGCGCATCCACCACCCAGCCGGGCGCATCGGCGCGCAGATGCGCCGGGGTCATGCCCCAGAGCAGGTCGTGGGCGTTCACCATTGCTCCCGCAGCAACTGGCGCACGTGGCTGGACGCCGCACGATTGGACGCCCCCAGGCGCCCGCTCAGATCGGCGCTATCGATATCCTTGATCGCATTCACCAGGCAATCGCTGACCCGTGCCACATCGTCCGCCGTTGGCTGTTCAATCTGGCTGACCGTCAACGTCTCCCACAGCAACCCAAGGCTGGCATAGCTGGCGATGTCATACGCCATCGGCGGCACGCTGGCGGCCAGGGCTTCAAGCTCTTCGACGCTGCGCAGGGTGACCCGCGCCGCCGAGGCCTTGCCCATGGCATGCACCATCACGCCGGGGTCGCGCAGGGCAATCAGGCGATTGGCCTGGTAACCGTGGGCGAGGAACGCGCCGGACATGGCCTTGCCCACCAGCAGCGCAATCACCGGGTGCCCGGCCAGACGGGCGCGGGCGTAGCTGTCGGCGGCGGCGGCCAGGGCTTGATGGATGCCGAGGGCTTCTTCACGGCGGCCATAGGCTTGGCTGGGCACGTCGACGATAGCGATCAGCGGGCGTTTGTCGCCCCTGGCGATAGCGTCATCGACGGCCTTGGCGAGCCCCCAACCTTCCAGCAAGCCGACTTCGCCATTGCGTGCGCGCGCAAAGCGGTTGTTCGGGTCGGTGACCACCGCGAGAAAGCGCACGCTCTGGCCGTTCAATTGGCCATCGGCGACCTGGAGCGAGTCGGGCAGCCCTTGTACCGGCGTCGCACCGGTGCTCAGCGCGTTAAACCACTGCAAACCTCTCATGAGCGTTCTCCCTGATACAGCGCGCGCACCGTCGCCGGGTCGATCTGCGGCGTAGCGTCCAGCTCGGCCAGGCGCGCCAGATAAAAATCAGCGCGGCGGCTACGTTGTTGTTCGGGCGCGCCTTGCTGCAACAGCGCGCTGACGGTCTGCTGGATATGCACCACATCGTCGGCCACATAACGGTCGGCCAAACCACTGTTGAAGCGCTGTTCGCCACCCGTAAGGCTCCAGATAAACGGACGGTCGCGGGAGTCGTATTCGTCCAACCCGGCTTCCTGTTCGATCACCTGCGGGCCGTTCAAGCCCAGGCGCGCTTCACGGGTGACCACCAGATAGCTGCACAACCCTGCGGCAATGGACATGCCGCCGAAGCACCCCACACTCCCCGCCACCACGCCGATCACCGGCTGGTACTGGCGCAGATCGACAATCGCCGCGTGAATATCGGCAATGGCGGCCAGGCCGAGGTTGGCCTCCTGCAAGCGTACGCCACCGGTTTCCAGCAGCAGCACGGCGCGGGTCGGGATGCCGTTGCGGTTATCTTCAGCGGCCAGTTCCAGCGCTCCGGCGATCTTCGCGCCGCCGACTTCACCGAGGCTGCCGCCCTGGAAGTTACCTTCGATAGCGGCAATCACCACCGGCAGACCGGCAACGCTGCCTTTGGCGATGACCACCCCGTCATCCGCCTGGGGCACGACGCCCTGGCGGCTGAGCCACGGCGACATGACACGTTGAAATGGGTCGATCAGCTCGCGAAAGGTGCCGACATCCAGCAACGCCTTGGCGCGCTGCCGAGCACCGAGTTCAACGAAGCTGTGTTTGTTGAGCCAATCAGTCATGGCCGATCTCCTCGAAGCCTTGCTCCAGGCGCAAACGCACCACGCCGGGCGTGGCGCCGAAATCGTGGATATCAATGTTCAAGGCCGGTGGCGTCTGTTCCTGGAAGATGCGTTCGAACAGGTGCTGCCAACGTTGCTCGGCGCCATTGACCGAGGTTTGTACCTGGATGGTCAGCGTGCCGGCGGTGCCCGGTTCCAGCAGCACTTCAAGGTCGCCGGAGCCGACGCACCCCACCAGCGCACGGCCTTTTGGCGGCTGCCCGGCGGGGAATTCAAAGGATAGGGTTTGCATCACAACGCTCCGTCGAGGCGGTCGATAAACAGGCAGGCGGCCAACAGGTCGGCGGCACCGCCGGGGGAGGCATTCAGGGCCAGCAGTTGTTGGTCCAGCGCGTGCAGTTGGCGGCGGCCGGCCAGGGTTGCACTGCCGCCGGCGTCGAGCACGGCCTGGGCGCCCTGTTGCAGGGTGGTCAGGCCTTCGTAGCCGGCGCGGTAGAGCACGCAGGTGTCGGCCAGTTCGGTCATGATCGCGAGCAAGGCGTCCAGGCGTGCGTTCTGTTCTCCGGCGTTTTGCCGGCGGCTCTTGTGCAATTGCGGCAGGCCACGTTGCGTCACCGCGGGGAAGCCCAATTGCGCTTCTTCACGGGCACCGCGAGCGCCGTAACGTTGAGCGACCAGGACGCCGTGGCTCAGGGTTTGTGGCGCATGTCGGTCGTTGAGCAAGGCTAATCTGGCCGCGTTCAGCGTAACGGCGCCAGGGTCCAGGGCCGCTGCGGCGGTGAGCAGACCGAGTGCCCAGATCGCGCCGCGATGAGTATTTACGCCATTGGTGGTAATGAGCATCGCTTGCTCGCCTTCGCGGCCAATACGGCCGAGGGCTTCGCGCAGAGGCAGGCCGATTTCGCCGATTTCAAGCGCGGCCTCGGCCATTTCCTTGAACATCGGCCACAGCGACAGCGCCGAGGCGTGCATCAAGCCCAGGTGCAAATCGGTGTGAGCGCCGTTGCCTCGCCGGTCTACCAGGGCAGGTTTGGGCGACAAATCCGCTTCATCGATCAGCGCATCGACCGCCATATCCGCCAGGCGATCGGCCAGGCTCACTTCATGCAGTTTGAGGGCGCGCATCTACCAACTCCTGAATTTGGCGGGTGGGTTGTACAGGCCGCCGGACCAGTCCACCAGGTCGGCCACGCTCTTGGCGGCCAACAGCTCGCGGGTGGCGTCGGTGCGACGAATGCCAAGGTCTTCGGGCAGCGCAATCAAGCCTTCGCGGCGCATGCGGGCGGTGTCCTTGGGGTTGTGGCGCATACCGATGGCAGTGACCCCGGCGACGGCAGCGATCATTGCCTGGCGTTCTTCCAGGGAACGCGCCTTGTACAGGTAGGCGATGCCTTCTTCGGTGAGCAGGTGGGTGACGTCGTCGCCGTAGATCATGATCGGCGCCAGGGGCATGCCGCTTTTACGCGCCACTTCCACCGCGTCGAGGGTGTCGACGAAGGTGGGTTTGCCGCCTTCCTGGAAGGTCTCGACCATTTGCACGACGAGTTTTTTGCCGCGCTCAAGCAAGGCTTCCGGCGCGTCGTCGTGGCGCATGTCCAGCCAGGCCGGTGTGCCGTGGCGGCGACCGCGTGGGTCGTGGCCCATGTTCGGCGCGCCGCCAAAGCCGGCGAGGCGGCCACGGGTCACGGTGCTGGAATGCCCGTCACCGTCCACTTGCAGGGTGGCACCGATAAACAGGTCCACCGCGTACTGGCCGGCGAGTTGGCAGAACATGCGGTTGGAGCGCATGGAACCGTCGCGGCCGGTGAAGAACACATCCGGGCGTGCGGCGATGTAGTTTTCCATGCCCAGTTCAGTGCCGAAGCAATGCACGCTTTGCACCCAGCCGCTTTCAATCGCCGGGATCAGCGTGGGGTGCGGGTTGAGGGTCCAGTTGCGGCAGATCTTGCCCTTCAGGCCCAGGGATTCGCCGTAAGTGGGCAGGATCAGTTCGATGGCGGCGGTGTTGAAGCCGATGCCGTGGTTGAGCGACTGCACATTGTGTTTTTCGTAGATGCCACGGATCGCCATCATCGCCATCAGCACGTGTACCGGCTTGATATGACGTGGGTCACGGGTGAACAGCGGCTCGATGTAGAACGGCTTGTCGGCCACCACCACGAAATCCACCCAGCTGGCGGGGATGTCCACGCGCGGCAAGTCGGTGACGTCGTCCACCAACTGGTTGACCTGCACAATCACGATGCCATCGCTGAAGGCAGCCGGTTCGATCAGCGCGGGGGTGTCTTCGGTGCTGGCGCCGGTGTAAATGTTGCCGGCGCGGTCGGCCATAAAGCCGGCCGAAAGCACCACGTTGGGAATCAGGTCCACCACCAGGCGCGCATAGAGTTCGATGTAGGTATGGATCGCGCCGATTTCCAGCAGGCCGTCTTCCAGCAACTGGCTGATGCGCAGGGATTGGGTGCCGGCGAAGGAGAAATCCAGCTTGCGCGCGATGCCTTTTTCAAACAGGTCCAGGTGCTCGGAACGCCCGACACTGGGCATGATCATGTGCAAATCGTGGAGCTTTGCGGGGTCGGCCTTGGCCAGGGAACGCGAGAGGAAGTCGGCCTGCTTCTGGTTGTTGCCTTCCAGCACTACGCGGTCGCCGGGGAGGATCAGCGCTTCAAGGGCCTCGACGATCTTGTCGCCGGGCAGCACCGCCCCGTCTGCAAACTGTTTGACCAGCCCGAGCCGCCGCTGCTTCTCGTCGCGCCGCCGCGTCCAGCGCGAGTCGGGGGTGATGGTTGTTGTCATGGTTGCTCCACGGGGGGGTTGCTGTCGTGGGGCTTTACCTTAGGAGTGATTCTTGGGGCCATCAATCAAGCTGGGCAGCAAACCGTTACGCCTGGAGTAACGAAGACCAAAATGTGGGAGGGGGCTTGCCCCCGATGGCGGTGGGTCAGCTGATAAATAGGTGGCTGATACACCGCTATCGGGGGCAAGCCCCCTCCCACATTTGATCCGTAGCGCCTGCTAGATAGCGGTCCCAGAAAGGGAACGATCAGTCCCTGATTGGGACCGTTTCAAGAAGCTGGGGACGGGCTGACTTGCTCCAATGCTCTATCGACCAACAATTGCCCCAACTCTGCCATTTGCTGAATCCCGAGCATGATGGCGCGCTGGGAGGTGTCCAGATCGAAGGCCAGGCGCGCGGGCCTCTCATCACAAGTTCATGCACGGCCCAAAATCTTGCAGGAAAAGTCCGAGAGCCAGCTCATCACAACACCATCATCACCTTGACCTTCCCCAGGCCTTCCAGTGCATAACTGTGGTACTCATAGACTCTTCCCTGAATAACCAGCTGCAGGGCCCCCCCGTCATTATTGACTTGGACATCCGGCTCTTTTGTTTTGAGAAAAGGAGGTGCAGACACTAATGCGCTGAGTATTTCCTGATCACTTCCCAAATCCTTATGCACGTAATACCTGTAGGAAAACCCCACCGTCGCGCCACCTTGGCTATCTCGCGCACCATAGATCGACATACCGTTGCCCAGGGAATGCTTCAACACCACTTCATCCAGATCCGGTGTGCCAGGCGACAGGATCCAACTGCCGCCGATATAAATCAGGCAGACCACAAGCAGACAATTACGCAGAACAGGCATGAGGCGCTCAGTGGCCTTGCGAAATGGCATATTCAATACCTCTTCTTATCCAATAATATTAGTCCCGAGGGTCATCACCAAAAGGCTCACCGCCGCACCATGATTCAAAATCCGGCGGCATTAACAGTACAGCCATTTGCGGATCCTTGCTGGCAGTGAGGAACGCAGAAACTAACCACTCCACTCCGGCCTGAACACCCGCCTAATCCAAATCAGAACTCGCCTACAGCAACTCCATCCTATTCCGACATACCGCCCATTTATGGTTGTCGATGCAAAGTGCCTACGACTTATGTCAGGCCGAGCATCGGGAGCAGCCGGTGATTGAGCGATTTGCGCGGATTGATTGAGAATGGAGAAAGTGGGAGGGGCTTACCCCCGATAGCAGTGGGTCAGCTAACACATTTCTGGCTGATACACCGCTATCGGGGGCAAGCCTCCTCCCACATTTGCTCAGTAGCGCCTGAGAAGTTCATGCACGGCCCAAAATCTTGCAGGAAAAATCCGAAGGCCACCCGCAGTCTGTCAAACACCGATACTTTAATGTGGGAGGGGGCTTGCCCCCGATGGCAGTGGGTCAGCCAGAGTTTTATCAACTGACACTCTGTCATCGGGGGCAAGCCCCCTCCCACAGTGGATCTTCATAGGGCTCAGGCTCAGGCCAGGCCGGATTCGGCCAGCAGCGCTTCAAGCCCCATCAGGTCCGGCACCTTTGCCACATGTTCTCCCACTTGCACCGCCGCCAGTTCCAGCGGGCACAGCGGGACGTCCACGTAGCTCAATTCGCTGTCGAGTTTGTACGAGCGCGGTATTCCCTGGATTACCAGTGCGATGAACTTAAGCGTCGGCCGCCCGCCCAAGGCGTTCAACACTACGATCCGCGAGCGTTCGCCGGTCACACTGGCTTCGCCGCACACGGCTTCGAAGCTGATCAAGGGTATGTGCCGATCCCGCCAGGTGACTTGGCGCAGGTACCACGGCGGTGCATCACTGGCCGGTTCGCCGCGTTGGAAGTCGATCAGTTCGGCCACCGCGACATTCGGCAGGATCAGATGACGGTCAGCCAACGGCAGCAACAGCCCGGTGAGTTGGCTCGCGCGGTGGTCAAGCATGGGACTTGCTCCAGTAAGCGATGCTCTCCAGCAAGACCGACTCCTGGTACGGCTTGCCGAGGTAGTCGTTGACGCCGATGGCCATGGCGCGGTCGCGGTGTTTCTGGCCGGTGCGCGAGGTGATCATGATGATCGGCAGGCGCATCAGGCGCGCGTCGTTGCGCACCTGGATCGCCACTTCAAACCCGTCCATGCGCGGCATTTCGATGTCGAGCAGCATCAGGTCCGGGGTGTGTTCTTCAAGTAGGGCGAGGGCGTCGATGCCGTCCTTGGCGGTCAGCACGTTCATGCCGTTGCGCTCCAGCAGGCGGCTGGTGACTTTGCGCACGGTGACCGAATCGTCCACCACCAGCACCAGCAGCGGACGCTTTTTCAGCGGGTCGTTGAGGGTCAGTGGCGTGTCCACCGACTGCGCCGGCAAGGCCGGTGGCCGCGCGCGGATGTGCGCCAACAGGTCGATGATCAGCACCACGCGCCCATCGCCCAGGATCGTCGCGCCGGACAAGCCCTGCACCCCGGCAAATTGCGGCCCCAGGCCCTTGACCACGATCTCGCGCGTCCCCGCCATGGCATCCACATGCACCGCCACATGCCGCTCGTTGCACTGCATCAGCAACACCGGCACCGGCTGGTACTGGCCGAGCAGCTTGGGGCGACTGACGGTGTGCAACAGGTCGCCCAGGTAAAACAGTTCGTAGCGTTGGCCGGCATATTCATAACGCGGCGGATCCTGCTGGTAATGCCCCGCCAATTCATGGGGCAGCACACGTACCAGGCCTTCGATGGTATTGAGCGCAATCGCATATTGATCGTCCGCGCATTGCACCATCAGGGCGCGATTGACCGACACGGTAAACGGCAGGCGAATCCTGAAATGCACCCCCACACCCGGGATCGAGTCGATCACCATCGAGCCACCGAGTTGGCGCACTTCCTCATGCACCACGTCCATGCCCACGCCGCGTCCGGAAATCTGGGTGATCTTTTCCGCAGTGGAAAATCCCGGTTGCAGGATGAACTGCAGCACGTCGCGGTCGCTGATCTCTTGATTGGGGTCGAGCAGGCCGCGCTTGATCGCCTTGCGGCGTACGGCTTCAAGGGGCACACCAGCGCCGTCGTCGCGCATGTCGAAGACGATATCGCCGCCTTCGTGGGTCAGGTCCAGGCTGATGCGCCCCCTCTGCGGCTTGCCCGCTTGCAGGCGCACCTCGCGGGACTCAAGGCCATGGTCGACGGCGTTGCGCAGCATGTGTTCCAACGGCGCCGCCATACGCTCCAGCACGTTGCGATCCATCTCGCCCTCGGCATTGCCGACCACGAAATCCACGTCCTTGCCCAGCTCATCGGCCACCTGGCGCACGATGCGCTTGAGGCGCGGCAGCATGCGCTCGAACGGCACCATGCGCGTGCGCATCAGGCCTTCCTGCAATTGGGTGTTGATGCGCGCCTGTTGCTGCAACAGGTCGTGGGCGTCCTGGTTGCGGCGCTCGAGGGTTTCCTTGAGGTCGAGCAAATCGGAGGCGGATTCGGACAGCGCGCGGGACAATTGCTGCAATTGCGAATGGCGATCCATTTCCAGCGGGTCGAATTCCTCGTAGCCCAGGCGCTCGGCCTCGGCCTGCTGGCGACTGAAAAGACCGCTCTGGGTTTCGCTGTCGAGGCGGCGCAGTTGGTCGCGCATGCGCTCGATGGTGGTTTCCACTTCCGTGAGCGCGGTGCGCGCATCGTTGACCTGCTGCTCGATACGGCCACGGAAGATCGAGGTTTCGCCGGCCAGGTTGACCAGATCGTCGAGCAGTTCGGCGGAGATCTTCACCATGTCGGCAGCCGGATCGACCACCGCTTCCGCCTTAGCCGCCGGCAACGCCACCGGCACCACCGACTCTTCGCTTGGGTGCACCAGGCTCTTGATGCGCTCGATCAGCTTGTCCACCGAGCCTACCGGCAAGCCGTCCGCCACTGCATCGATCATCTGCGCCAGCCGGTCGTGGCAACCCTGCAACAGCGCGAACAGTTCGGACGACGGCGCCAGCAGCCCGGCGGACAGCCCCTCGTAGAGAAACTCCAGCTCGTGGGCCAGGTCGCCAATCGGGCCGATCTCGACCATGCGTGCGCCACCCTTGAGGGTGTGCAGGTCACGCAACAGGGTTTCGACTTCCTGGCGATTGCCGGGCTCGGCCTGCCAGCGCAGCAATGCACTGCCTGAACTGTCGAGAATATCGGCGGCTTCCTCGAGGAAAATATCCAGCAGCTCGGGGTCGGCGCCCCAGGGTTGCGGCGCAGCAACCGGGGCCGCCGAAACGCTGCTCTGGCGCAGTTCGCGCAACCTGGCGACCAGTTCGACACTGTCGCTCAAGGGTTGCTGCCGGTGCAGCTCGTCAAGTTGCAAGGCCAGGCGTTCATGACTGGCCATCAGTGCCTGGGACAGCTCGGTGGAATAACTGTAGCGACGGTCCACCAGGCCCTCATAGACGCATTCCAGCTCCTGGGCCAGATCGCCCACCGCGTCGATTTCGGCCATGCGCGCGCCGCCCTTGAGGGTGTGCAAATCGCGCTGCAACGAGGACAACGGCGCCATGCCATCGGGCTCCAGCAACCAGCGCTTGAGGGATTGCCCGGCGCTGTCGAGGATATCCACGGCCTCTTCAAGGAAGATGTCGACTATCTCATCGTCCATCGCCGTGTGCCGGCTCAGTTGCTCGGTCGCGGCGCCCAGCTCGGCGATGCTCGGGGCGCGGCTGCCGTGACTTTTGATCAGGCCGGTGGCGGACGGATCAAGGGCGTCATCGAGCAATTCGCGCAGCGCCTGGACCCGGGCCGGCGCCGGGCTGATTTCCTGCCCGGCTGCCAGTTGGTCGAGCATGGTGATCAACGCTTCATGGGCCTGCTCGGCCTCATGGAAAAACCGCTCGCTGACCGCCAGGCTGCTCTCTTCTACCGCGCCATAAAGGTCGAGCAAGGCTTCGCACAATTGATCGATAGGGTGCAGGTCGGCGAGGTGCGCGCCCTCGCCCAGGGTGGTCAGTTCGTCGAGCAGCGCGGTGAGTTCCTGGCGCTCGCCGGGGTGTTGCTGCCAGCGACGCAGCAGGCTTTCGGCGTCAAGCAGGATGTCCATGCCCCGGGCCAGGAAGTTGGTGATCAGGTGCGGATCGCGCTTGATGTGCAGGCCGGTGCTGGGGGCGTTGAGCAGTGCTTCGAGCTGTTGGTCCAACAGGCTTTGGGTGCGCTTGATCAAGTCCGCCGCGCCCTTGATCGGCGCCAGGGGATTGCTGTCCAGTTCGCGTAGCCCGCGCTGGAACACGCCTTCGGCTTCCAGCAACAGCTCGACTTCATCCAGGTCCAGCGGCAGACGATGCGCCTTGTATTCGCGGGTCAGATGGTCCAGCGGACGTGCCAGTTCAGCCATCGGCAACACGCCGGCCATGTAGGCGCTGCCCTTTAGGGTGTGCAGGGCGCGTTGCAGTTCATCACTGACTTGCAGCGGCACGTGTTCGGCGGCCTGTTGCAGGAACTGGTTGAGGCTGTCCAGATGGCTCTGGGCTTCGTTGCGGAAAATCTCCAGCAGCATCGGGTCGTGAGGCTCGACAGCCGCTTCCTGGGCGCCGCTGGCCAACGCGTGGGCGCGGGCAGCGAGGGCGTCGACCTCATCGCGCTGACGCTGTTGACCGGTGGCGAAGTCGGCGATCAGCGCCGGCAGCAGCGCCACCGCCTCATCCAGCACCTGCTGCACATCGGGGCCGATCGCCACGCTACGCTCCAGCACGCGGTTGAGCAGGTTTTCCACGGCCCAGGCCAGTTCGGCCACGACCAGGGCGCGGACCATGCGACCGCTGCCTTTCAAGGTGTGGAAGGCACGGCGCATTTCGCCCTGGGCGGTTTTGTCCGCGCAGTCGGGCAAATAACGGTGCAGCACCTGAAGGACTTCATCGGTCTCTTCGAGGAAGACTTCGCGCAACTCGTCGTCAATCGGCGCTTCATCGAGGGGAGGCGGCAGCAGACTGCCCGGACGTTGCAGGGCTGGCGGGTTGAGACGCGAAGTGGGGCTGGCCAGCGCATCGAACCGGGATTGGCTTGGCGCGGTGTCGCCGGACAAGACCCCCTCGGGTGCAGCCAAGGCCTGGCGCCAGGGTTTTTCCAGCGGCAGATAGCCCAGCTCACTCAGGGCCTGAGTAGCCAGTTCCAGGACTTTTTCCCCTGCTGCGTCGGAGTCCTGGAGCATGCGTTCCAGGTAGTATTCAAGGCTGCTGATCACGTCGGCAAAGCGCGCCAACTGCGCCTCACCGGGCGCGGTGTCGTTGACCATCAACTGCTCATCGACGTAATCGGTACACCCGCGCATCAGGCTCGCCGCGCGCGGCAGTGGAATCATCGCCAGTGCGCCGCGCACCTGGCTCAACAGCTCAGGCAGGGATTCGAGGCGCTGGCGGTCCCAGTCGGCCTCGATGCAGTCGATCACCAACTCCTTGGCCTGGCGCAGGCACTGGCAGGATTCGCGGATCACCAATTGGTGGATCTGGGTCAGGTCAGTGGTCGGCAGACGGCTGTCTTCACGGCTTTGCGGTTCGACGGTACCGACCATTCCGGCCAGCGTGGCCTCGACGTATAGCAACGCCCCGGCGACGTCCATCAATACGGCATCACTGGGTTCGCGCTGCCCCTGGACCAGGCTCAATACCACGGCGAGCTGGTCGATGATGACTTTGCGCGGCTGGCCGAAACCGAGCACCGCCAGGGTGTCGGCGATCTGGCGCAGCGGCGCCAGCAGCGGGTCAAGGTCCTGGGTGTGCTGGCGGTCGCTGCGCACGAACAGATCGAGGCGCTCCTTGACCCGTACCAGCTCTTCGCACAATGCGCCGAGTACCGAGCCCATGGCATTGCGGTCCGGCTCGGCCAGGCGCGCGCGCTCGGCATCGACCACGGCACTGTCGGGCAAGGCCTCATCCAGACCGTAGCGTTCCTTGAGACTTTGCATGCGCGGCGTCGGCCGAGTGACTTTGGCGACGTAGAACAGCAGGCTCTTGAGCAATTCATCCGGCGCCGGCTGGTTGATCCCGCCGATGCCCTGCGCCAGCAGGCGCTTGAGTTGCTTACCGCTGGCCTTGAGCAGGCTGCGCAGTGCCGGGCTGTTGGCGATCACGCCCGTCAGCATGCCTTCGACCAGCGCCGAGGTGACCTGCCACAGCGGCAACAGCGGCGCGCCCTGGCACAGCGCCTCCAGGCGCGCGAAGACCCGCGCCATGTCTTCCAGGTTGCTCGGGCCGTGGTCCTCGCGCAGCAAGCCGGCCAGGGCTTGTTGCAGCAATGCGTGCCATTGGCGCAATTGCGGGTGAAGGTCCGGCGGTGTGCGTTGAGTCAGTGCCTCATCGGGCAGCGCCGCGATGGTCAACAATTGTGGGCTGAACAGGCTGGTCTCCGACAGCAGGCTTTCACCGCGGGCGCTGCGCAGGTCGTTGAGCAGCGGCAACACCACCAGCGGCAGGTCGCGACGGGCGCTGTGCACGCGGTCCAGGTACAGCGGCAATTGGCCGAGGGCTTGTTGCAGCAGGCGGATGCTTTCGTCGCGCTGGCCGACGTGCCCGGCCTGCAGCGCGAGGGCCAGGGCTTCGATCTCTTCAGCCAGCAGGGCCGCGCCGTAGAACTCGACCATCTGCAGCGCGCCATGTACCTGATGGATACCGGCCAGGCACGCATCAAGGGCGTCGCCGGTTTCAACGTAAGCGTCCAGCGCCGAACGGGCCTGTTTCAGGGTTTCGGCAATGTCGCCCTTGACCCATTCGAGGGCCACGTAGTCGTGCCGATCAACCATAACTGCTCCGCTTGGAATTCATGGGTTGCTGGTCTCTCACAACAATGGAGAACCAATGTGGAGGGGGCTTGCCCCCGATGGCGGTGTGTCAGGCGACCAGCTTTTGACTGTTGGACTGCAATCGGGGGCAAGCCCCCTCCCACATTTGGAGCGCATTTCAGTCATCGGTCTGCCTGGCTGCCGGCAGGGTAAAACCCGACACCGACCGGCGCAACTGACTGGCCATTTTTGCCAGGTTACCAATGCTTTCGGCAGTCGCCGTGGAACCCGACGACGTCTGCGTGGTGATCTGCTGAATCACATTCATCGTCAACGAAATCTGCCCCGCCGATGAGGTCTGCTGCTGCGCCGCATTGGAAATGCTCTGGATCAGCGCCGCCAGGGTTTTCGACACGCCTTCGATCTCTTCCAGCGCCACTCCGGCGTCCTGGGCCAGCCGCGCACCGCGCACCACTTCGGTAGTGGTCTGCTCCATGGAGATGACGGCTTCGTTGGTATCGGCCTGGATCGCCCGCACCAGGGTTTCGATCTGCCGGGTGGCGGCCGAGGAGCGCTCGGCCAGCCGTTGCACTTCATCGGCCACCACCGCAAAACCGCGCCCGGCATCCCCGGCCATGCTCGCCTGGATAGCCGCGTTCAGGGCGAGGATGTTGGTCTGGTCGGCGATGTCGTCGATCAGGCTGACGATGTCGCCAATCTCCTGGGACGATTCACCCAGGCGCTTGATGCGCTTGGCGGTGTCCTGGATCTGTTCGCGGATGTTGTCCATGCCGTGGATGGTGTTGTGCACCACCTCATTGCCCTTGTTGGCAATCTCCACCGAACGCTCCGCCACCGCCGAGGACTCGGCGGCGTTGGCCGACACCTGATCGATGGACTGGGCCATCTGGTTGATTGCGGTGGAGGCTTCGGCGATCTGCTGGGCCTGATGCTCCGAGGCCTGGGCCAGGTGCATGGCGGTGGCCTGGGTGTCCTGCACCGCGCCGGCGACTTGCCCGGCGGTGAGGTTGATGGTGGCCACCAGGTCGCGCAGCTGGTCCACCGAATAGTTGATCGAGTCGGCAATGGTGCCGGTGAAATCTTCGGTGACCGAGGCCGTGACGGTCAGGTCGCCGTCGGCCAGGTCTTCGATTTCGTCCAGCAGGCGCATGATCGCGTTCTGATTGCGCTCGTTCTTTTCGGCGGTTTCGCGCAGCTGGCGGTTGGTCTCGCGCACCATCACCAGGCCGATCAGGATGATCGAGGCCAGCGCCAGCAGCCCCAGCACATAGCCGCCGAGCGTATCCAGGCTGCGCCCGCCGGCCAGGTTCTCGAAACCGGTGGCCAGGTGCGAGGCTTCATCGAGCAGGGTTTGCGACAGGTTGAAAATGTTGCTCGCCGACGCGCGTACCTGAAACAACTGCGGCGAGGTTTCGAGAATTTCATCCACGGAACCCGAGACGAATTCGAACAGTTCGGCGATCTCCGCTAACCGCGCGCGGGCGTCAGGGTCTTCGACCTGGGTGATGCGCAGGCCAGGGTTGCCGTTGAGCATGCCATTGAGCACCACGCCAAAACGATTGGCGTCGCGACCAAAGGCATCGGCGGCCTGCACGGCGGTTTCGTCGCCGGCGAGCACGGTATTGACCGCCCCCAGGATGCGCTCGGCCAGCAGTGACTGACGCTGGGCCAGCGCCACCTGGCTCGCGGGGGCGCCGCGCTGGAGCAGGATGTCGACGACTTTCTCCGACTCTATCTGCAACTGCGGCACGGTTTCGGCGAGGGTGGCGGCCACCTGGTGCAACGACAGTACGGTCTGTTCGCTGGCCAAAATGGCGTCAGTGTTTTTCAGCAGGGCTTCCCAGTCGGTCTGCACCGCGCGCATCTCAGCGCGTACGGCACTGGGCGCGGCCGGCAGGCCGGTTTGCGGGTCGCCTTTTTTCAGGTAGCCCCAGCGCTGGGCGAAGTCGTTGCGCGCCTCGCCCAGCAGCTTGAACGCGGCCGCCTTGCCGGCGGCGGCTTCGGTGGCGTTCTTGGCGATGCGCTGGGACAGCACCCGCAGTTCGCCCGCGTGGCCGATGTACTGTTTGTCGTAGGTGGACTGGGTGTTGAGGTACGCGAAGTTGGCGAACAACAGCATGATGAACACGATCAGTGCAATAAACAGCACGATGATCTGCGACCGGCTGCGCGAGGCAGCCTGAGGCTTGGGCGTGGTTACGGTGCTCATGCGGCCACATCCATGAAGCCCGGAGCCTGGGCCAGGGCGAAGGGGCTGAAGACCTGCCACTGCGGATCGCCATCGAACTGGCCCTGGATAAACGGCGCGCCGGAGGCGGTATTCGCCATCCACGCGTCGAGTGCAAAATGTTGCATGCCCACCACCTCGTCCACCAGCAACCCGACAAACAGATCGTTGTATTCCACCACCAGCACCCGCCGCTGCTTGCGCGCCTTGGACAGTTCCTGGCCGAGAAACCCGCCCAGGTCCATCACCGGCAACAAACGCCCGCGCAGGTTGGCCACGCCCTTGACCCAGGGCTTTACCCCAGGCATCAGGGTGCAGCGCGGCTCATGCAACACCTCGGCGACTTCGCCCATGGGCGCCACATACCAGTGCTGCCCCAGGCGAAAGCCGATCCCGCTCCAGCGTTGCAGGCGGGTTTCCTGGGACGGCAGGTCGGCGGCCAGCAGGCGGCAGCGGCGGTCGATGTCCAGCAGCAGCTCAAAGGCGGTTTGCGACTCGGTCATGATGGCGTGCCGTCAACCGGCCAGCACCTTGTTCAGCGTGGCGATCAGGGTTTCTTCGTCCACCGGCTTGGTCAGGTAATCCTTGGCACCCTGGCGTGCGCCCCAGATCTTGTCGGTTTCCTGGTCCTTGGTGGTGATGATGATGATCGGGATACCGTTGGTTTCCGGCTCCTTGGACAACTGGCGCGTGGCCTGGAAGCCATTGAGCCCCGGCATCACGATGTCCATCAGTACCGCGTCGGGCTTTTCCTGGCGGGCCAGGGCCACGCCGTCCGCGCCATTTTCGGCCTTCAATACCTGGTGGCCGTGCTTTTCCAGCATGCCGGTCAGTTTGTACATTTCGGTCGGCGAATCGTCGACGATCAGAACACGTGCCATGGTTTTCCCCACTACATTGGTCGGCGCCGGCCCTCGGGGGCGGCGTCAGTGTGCTTGTTCTACTGCGGCGAAGGCAGGCACATAGGCCTTGATCGCACCCAGCAGTTCTTCCTTGCTGAAAGGCTTGGTCAAAAACTGATCGACCCCCACGGTACGCCCCTTGGCCTTGTCGAACAGGCCGTCCCTGGAGGACAGCATAATCACCGGGATCGACTTGAATGCCGGGTTGTTCTTCACCAGGGCACAGGTCTGGTAGCCATCCAGGCGCGGCATCATGATGTCGACAAAGATAATGTGCGGGTGATGATCCACAATTCGCGCCAGGGCATCGAAACCGTCGATGGCCGTGATGACCTCGCACCCCGTGTTCTTCAACAGCGTCTCGGCGGTGCGGCGGATCGTTTTCGAATCGTCGATCACCATCACTCTCAAGGCGTTGGAATGCTGTTCCATAGTTGCTCTACCATCGCCACAGCGAATCGGTTTTCGGTGTGTACTGCCTGATGTGTCACAGGATGAGCCCCGCAGGCCTTGGAATTCAAGGGCTGCTGCGCCGTGGCAGTCTTTTTAGCACAGTCTCCGGGCGCAATCTATCGAGGCACTCGCCTGGTGGTTTTTCCTTGACCCGCAACAGCCGCAGCGCCACTCTGACGCCACTTTTATGCGCCCCAATTTGCCAGAGGAAATAACCCATGAGCGTTCGCGTCGGCATTGTCATGGACCCTATTGCCAGCATTTCCTATAAAAAGGACAGCTCGCTGGCCATGCTCCTGGCCGCCCAGGCCCGCGGCTGGAGCCTGTTCTATATGGAACAGCGCGACCTTTACCAGGGCGATGGCGAGGCCCGTGCGCGGATGCGTCCGTTGCAGGTATTCGCCAACCCCGAGAAGTGGTTCGAACTGCAGGATGAAATCGACAGCCCCCTGAGCGATCTGGACGTGATCCTGATGCGCAAGGACCCGCCGTTCGACATGGAATTCGTGTATTCCACCTACCTGCTGGAGCAGGCCGAGCGCGCCGGCGTATTGATCGTCAACAAGCCGCAAAGCCTGCGCGACTGCAATGAAAAACTGTTCGCCACGCTGTTTCCACAATGCACGCCGCCGACGGTGGTCAGCCGCCGCGCCGATGTACTGCGCGAGTTCGCCGCCAGGCATGGCGATGTGATCCTCAAGCCGCTGGACGGCATGGGCGGCACCTCGATCTTCCGTCACCGCGCAGGCGACCCGAACCTGTCGGTGATCCTGGAAACCCTGACCGCGCTGGGCACCCAGCAGATCATGGGCCAGGCCTACCTGCCGGCGATCAAGGACGGCGACAAGCGCATCCTGATGATCGACGGCGAGCCGGTGGATTACTGCCTGGCACGCATCCCGGCGGCCGGCGAGACCCGTGGCAACCTGGCGGCCGGTGGCCGTGGTGAAGCGCGACCGCTGTCGGACAAGGATCGTTGGATCGCCGCCCAAGTGGGCCCGACCCTTCGCGAAAAAGGTTTGCTGTTCGTAGGACTTGACGTAATCGGCGAGAACCTCACCGAAATCAATGTCACCAGCCCGACCTGTATTCGCGAGATTGATAACGCATTTGGCACCAATATCGGGGAAATGTTGATGGCTGTGATTGCCGAAAAGCTGCAAGTTGCAAGCGACAAGCCGCAAGTTTGAAGCAGACCGCGTTTAAGCTTGTAGCTGCAAGCCGGCCGCAAGCTTAAGGCAAACCGCGTTTAAGCTTGCAGCTTGTAACTTGTCGCTTGAAGCTAAAAACCAACATTGCGCTATCATGCCGAACCCCGATACAGGTGATGTTGGTTTTATGCCTCTGCCGTCCGAACTGCCCCCCGAACTCTCCCACAGCGGCGTGCGCCCGGCTGATCGGCTCGGATTTACCCTGTTTCTGGCGGCGCTGGTTCACCTCGCACTGATTCTGGGCGTGGGTTTCACGATGGTCGAACCCAAACAGATCACCAAGACCCTGGAAATCACGCTTGCCACCTTCAAGAGCGATAAAAAGCCCGAGAAGGCTGACTTTCTCGCCCAGGAAAACCAGCAAGGCAGCGGCACCCTCGACAAGAAAGCCGTACCCAAGACCACCGAAGTGGCACCGTTCCAGGACAACAAGGTCAACAAAGTCACCCCGCCGCCGGCCCCCAGACCGGAAGTCAAACAGGCTACGCCCAAGGCTGCCGTGACCACCGTTGCGCCCAAGCCGCAAAAAGCTCCTACCCAGCGCGAAAAAACCAAAACCGAGCCCAAACCCGAGCCCGTCAAGCCTGCGCCGACATTCGACAGCGCGACGCTGTCCGACGAAATTTCCAGCCTGGAAGCCGAATTGGCCCACGAACAGCAGCTCTACGCCAAGCGCCCACGCATCTACCGCTTGAACGCCGCCTCGACCATGCGCGACAAAGGCGCCTGGTATAAGGATGAATGGCGCAAGAAGGTCGAGCGCATCGGCAACCTCAACTATCCGGAAGAGGCGCGCCGCCAGCAGATCTATGGCAATTTGCGCCTGCTGGTGTCGATCAACCGCGACGGTTCGCTCTATGAAGTGCAGGTGCTGGAGTCATCCGGCCAGCCCTTGCTGGACCAGGCCGCCCAGCGCATCGTGCGCCTGGCCGCGCCCTTTGCGCCCTTTACCGGCGACCTGAACGACGTGGACCGCCTGGAAATCATCCGTACCTGGAAATTCGCCAGGGGCGATCGGCTGTCCAGCAACTGACTCCGGCACTTTCCTTCACTGTAGGAGCGAGCTTGCTCGCGAAAAACGCATAGGCGGCGCGGACTACCTGATAGCACTGCGTCATCGTTAACGACCTTCGCGAGCAAGGGCTAGCCGCCCGCCTCGCTCCTACAGAAAAGCAGACGGCGCTCTATTAGGGTCACGCTCAGCTTGTCAGTTCGCCCCTCCGACGCCACACTAGCGGACATGAAAAATGTCAGCCCGACCTACCTCAAGCACCACTTCCTGATCGCCATGCCCCATATGGCCGACCCGAACTTTGCGCAGACCTTGACCTACATCGTCGAGCACACGGCCAATGGTGCCATGGGGTTGGTGGTGAACCGCCCGCAGGAGCTGAACCTGGCCGATATCCTTGAGCAACTGCGCCCGGAAATCGATCCTCCCGCCAGTTGCCAGGGCGTACCGATCTACATCGGCGGGCCGGTGCAGACCGATCGCGGTTTCGTGTTGCACCCCACCGGGCCGAAATTCCAGGCCACGGTGGACCTTGAGGGCGTATCCCTGTCCACATCCCAGGATGTGTTGTTCGCGATTGCCGACGGCGTCGGCCCTGAACAAAGTGTGATTACCCTGGGATACGCCGGTTGGGAAGCCGGGCAACTGGAGGCCGAACTGGCCAGCAATGCCTGGCTGACCTGCCCCTTCGACGCCGACATCCTGTTCAACACCGCCAGCGAACTGCGCCTGGAAGCGGCCGCCGCCAAGCTGCGGGTCAACCTCAGCCTGTTGACCAGCCAGGCGGGGCACGCCTGATGGCTTTGCGTCTGATCCTGGGATTTGACTACGGCACCAAGCAGATCGGCGTTGCGGTCGGCCAGGTCATCACCGGCCAGGCCCGCGAGCTGTGCACATTGAAGGCCCAGAACGGCGTGCCGGACTGGAACCAGGTCGAAGCCCTGATCAAGGAATGGAAGCCCGATGCAGTCGTGGTCGGCCTGCCCTTGAACATGGATGGCACCCCCAGCGACATGTGCCTGCGCGCCGAAAAGTTCGCCCGCCGCCTCAACGGCCGCTACAACCTGCCCTTCTATACCCACGATGAACGCCTGACCACCTTTGAAGCCAAGGGCGAGCGACGCGACCGTGGCGGACAGAAAGGCAGTTACCGCGACAACCCCGTGGACGCCATCGCCGCCGCCCTGTTGTTGCAGGGCTGGCTGGATGAAAACACCGCTTTATTTGAATCCTGACCCGCCGCGATCCTGTGGGAGCGGGCTTGCCCGCGAAGAACGTTAACGATACCGCGTGAAGGCTGGATGAACGCGGTGCCCATGAGTTTTTCGCGAGCAAGCTCGCTCCTACACACTTAACAAGGAGCCACCATGAGCCTGCCCAATCCCGCCGAACTGATCAGCCAGATGGCGTTACACCTCAACGCGCACCTGGAGCATCGTGCCATCAGCGAACCGCGCTTCATTGGCATCCGCACCGGCGGTGTGTGGGTGGCCCAGGCCTTGTTGGAAGCGCTGGGCAGCGATTCGCCCCTGGGTACGCTGGATGTGTCCTTCTACCGTGACGATTTCAGCCAGAACGGCCTGCACCCGCAAGTGCAACCCTCGGCCCTGCCGTTCGAGGTCGAAGGCCAGCACCTGGTGCTGATCGACGACGTGCTGATGAGCGGCCGCACCATACGCGCAGCCATGAATGAGCTGTTCGACTACGGCCGCCCGGCCAGTATCACGCTGGTGTGCCTGCTGGACCTGGAGGCTGGCGAATTGCCGATCAGCCCGGATGTGGTTGGCGCGACGCTGTCTTTGCAAGCCCACCAGCGGGTAAAATTGTCCGGTCCCACGCCGCTCGAACTCGAACTGCAAGACCTTGCCCTTTAAACCGCCTTGTAAAGAGTCCCCGCGATGACGCCTCTAGATGCCAAGCGCCCGCTGCAGCTCAATGCTCAGGGCCAGTTGCAACACTTCCTGTCCCTCGATGGTTTGCCCCGCGAACTGCTCACCGAAATCCTCGACACCGCCGACTCGTTCCTCGAAGTCGGTGGCCGGGCGGTGAAGAAGGTCCCGCTGCTGCGCGGCAAGACCATCTGCAACGTGTTCTTCGAGAACTCCACGCGCACCCGCACCACCTTTGAACTGGCGGCGCAGCGGCTGTCGGCTGACGTGATCACGCTGAACGTGTCCACCTCGTCGGCCAGCAAGGGCGAAACCCTGCTCGACACCCTGCGCAACCTGGAGGCCATGGCCGCCGACATGTTCGTGGTCCGCCACGGAGACTCCGGCGCCGCGCATTTCATCGCCGAACACGTGTGCCCGAATGTGGCGATCATTAATGGCGGCGACGGCCGCCACGCCCACCCGACCCAGGGCATGCTCGACATGCTCACCATCCGTCGGCACAAGGGCGGCTTTGAAAACCTCTCGGTGGCCATTGTCGGTGACATCCTGCACTCGCGGGTCGCGCGCTCGAACATGCTGGCCCTGAAAACCCTGGGCTGCCCGGACATTCGTGTGATCGCCCCGAAAACGCTGCTGCCCATCGGCATCGAGCAGTACGGCGTGAAGGTCTATACCAACATGGCCGAAGGCCTCAAGGATGTGGACGTGGTGATCATGCTGCGCCTGCAACGCGAACGCATGGCGGGTGGCCTGCTGCCCAGCGAGGGCGAGTTCTACCGCCTGTTCGGCCTGACCACCGCGCGCCTGGCCAGCGCCAAGCCGGATGCGATCGTGATGCACCCGGGCCCGATCAACCGAGGGGTGGAAATCGAATCGGCGGTGGCCGACGGCCCGCAGTCGGTGATTCTCAACCAGGTGACCTACGGCATCGCCATCCGCATGGCCGTGCTGTCCATGGCCATGAGCGGGCAAACCGCGCAACGTCAATTCGAGCAGGAGAACGCCCAGTGAAGCTCAGCATTCTCGGCGCCCGAGTCATCGATCCGGCCAGCGGCCTGGATCACGTTACCGACCTTCACCTGGACGCCGGCAAGATTATCGCCATCGGTGCCGCGCCCGCAGGCTTCAGCGCAGTCGAAAGCATCGACGCCAAAGGCCTGATCGCAGCGCCTGGGCTGGTGGACCTCAACGTCGCCCTGCGCGAGCCGGGCTACAGCCGCAAAGGCAACATCACCAGCGAAACCCGCGCCGCCGCCGCCGGTGGCGTAACCAGCCTGTGCTGCCCGCCCAACACCAAGCCGGTCCTGGACACCTCGGCGGTCACCGAGCTGATCCTCGACCGCGCCCGTGAAGCGGGCAACTGCAAAGTGTTCCCTGTGGGCGCGCTGAGCAAAGGCCTGGAGGGCGAGCAACTGGCTGAACTGATCGCCTTGCGCGACGCCGGTTGCGTGGCGTTCAGCAACGGCCTGGAGAGCTTTCGCAGCACGCGCACCCTGTGCCGGGCCCTGGAATACGCGGCCACGTTCGACCTGACGGTGATCTTTCATTCCCAGGACCGCGACCTGGCTGAAGGCGGCCTGGCCCATGAAGGCGCGGTGGCCAGCTTCCTCGGCTTGCCGGGCATCCCGGAAACCGCAGAAACCGTGGCCCTGGCCCGTGACCTGTTGCTGGTGGAACAAAGCGGCGTACGCGCGCATTTCAGCCAGTTGACCAGCGCCCGCGGCGTCGCCCTGATCGCCCAGGCCCAGGCCCGTGGCTTGCCGGTGACGGCGGACGTGGCGCTGTACCAGTTGATCCTGACCGATGAGGCGCTGATCGACTTCTCCAGCCTCTACCACGTGCAACCGCCGCTGCGTACCCTGGCCGATCGTGAGGGTTTGCGTGCGGCGGTGAAGTCAGGCGTGGTCTCGGCGATCTCCAGCCACCACCAGCCCCACGAGCGCGATGCCAAGCTGGCGCCGTTTGGTGCCACCGAGCCTGGCATCAGCAGTGTCGAGTTGCTGCTGCCGTTGGCAATGACCTTGGTGGAGGATGGCCTGCTGGACCTGCCTACGCTGTTGGCCCGTCTGAGCGCGGGCCCGGCCGAGGCCTTACGCCTGCCGGCGGGTAAGTTGACGGTGGGTTCGGCGGCGGACCTGGTGCTGTTTGACCCGGCGAGTTCCACGGTGGCCGGGGAACACTGGCTGTCCAAAGGCGAAAACTGCCCGTTCATCGGCCACAGCCTGCCGGCCACGGTGCGCTACACACTGGTGGATGGGCGGATCAGCTACCAGGCTTGAGACAGCCCTCAAGTGGGCACAGTAAATGTGGGAGGGGGCAAGCCCCTTCCCACATGTGGTTCTCTATGTGGCCGAGAGATCAGCGTCCGCCATTGCGCTCGGCATTGCGGATCGAAACCTGGCTGTTCAACGTCCAGAAGTCGTACAGCACCCCAATCAGGAACAAGCCGCCGGTCAGCAGGTAGATCAGGCCGGTGATCCATTTGCCCTGGTACATCCGGTGCACGCCGAACACACCCAGGAACGCCAACAGAATCCAGGCCACGTTGTATTCGATGGGCCCGGCGGTAAAACGCAGGTCGGCTTCACGGTCCATCGCCGGGATCAGGAACAGGTCGATCAGCCAGCCAATACCCAGCAGGCCGAAGGTGAAAAACCAGATCGTCCCGGTGACCGGTTTGCCGTAATAAAAGCGATGCGCTCCGGTGAAACCGAAAATCCATAGCAGGTAACCGATCACCTTGCTGTGGGTGTCTTGCTGCGAAGCAACCTGTTGATAGGTGTTCATGAAGGACCTCTTTTCACTCAATAGATAAATTTGTTCATTTTTTTTGTGACTTTTTTACGGGCGCCCGACGCACGGTAAATGGTATCGTTCTGCCCTCAAACCCTTATGCCACCTGACTTGTGTAGGACAATTGCGGCTAATCGTCGCGTTTTTTCCGAATTTGCCCCCAAGGTTCAGTCGACAAACGGCCTGAGAACAGCACAAAAAGCTGTTATAAAGTTGCGCGCAAACCCATATGAGCCACGCCTAATGCGACCATTTATCAAGACATGGCTAACCATTTGCCTATTAATGCCACTGGCCGCCCACGCCACCAATCGTGAGCAACGTCTTCCAAACGTTAACGGTTTTACTCCCAAAGTTCATAGCACGCCCAGCACCGCCAAATCGGCAAAGCCCACCGTCAGCCGCCCGACTCAACTGAGCAAGGCCCACGGCAAAGTGCTTTCCACCCAGCTGGGCGTGAACACCAAGCAGAGCAGCAATGTCCTCAGCCGCGCCGTGAACGTGCTCGGTACTCCTTATCGTTGGGGCGGCAGCAGCCCAAGTAAAGGGTTCGACTGCAGCGGCCTGGTAAAATATGCATTCAACGACGTCAAGGCGGTGGATTTACCGCGTACGTCCAACGCCATGGCGGCCGGCCACGGCTTGAAAGTCGATCGCAAAGACCTGAAGCCGGGCGATTTGCTGTTCTTCAAGCTCAAGAGCCGCCAGGTCAACCACGTTGCCATCTATCTGGGTAACGACCGCTTTATCCACGCGCCGCGTCGCGGCAAGTCGGTGAGCATCGATACACTGAAAAAGCCGTTCTGGGACAAGAACTATGTGATCGCCAAGCGGGTGCTGCCCAAAGAGCAGAACAACACCCTGCGGATCGTGCAGCGCTGATTCCAGGCTCAAATGCAGTAAATGTGGGAGGGGGCTTGCCCCCGATGGCAGAGTATCAGTCAACAAATTCATTGGCTGATACACCGCTATCGGGGGCAAGCCCCCTCCCACATTTGTTTTGTGTTGGTCTTGCGAGCTATATATCTGCCGGCACCCTCGCCTTTTCCCGCGCCTGCTCCTGACTGATCACACCCTCGCTCACCAGCGCCTTCAAGCTCATGTCCAGCGTCTTCATCCCCAATGCACCACCCGTCTGGATAGCCGAGACCATCTGCGCCACTTTGTCTTCGCGGATCAGATTACGAATAGCCGGCGTGCTCAGCATGATTTCGTGAGCCGCGACACGTCCGCCGCCGATCTTCCTGACCAGCAACTGAGAGACCACCGCCTGCAACGACTCCGACAGCATCGAGCGGACCATGGCCTTTTCGCCGGCCGGGAACACGTCCACCAGCCGGTCTACCGTCTTTGCCGCCGAGGTGGTGTGCAAGGTGCCAAACACCAGATGCCCCGTCTCAGCGGCCGTCAGCGCCAGGCGGATGGTTTCCAGGTCACGGAGTTCGCCCACCAGGATCACGTCCGGGTCTTCGCGCAATGCCGAGCGCAGCGCCACCGAGAAGCTGTGGGTATCGCGATGCACCTGGCGCTGGTTGATCAGCGCCATTTTCGGCCTGTGGATAAACTCGATGGGGTCTTCCAGCGTGAGAATGTGCTGGCGTCGATGCCGATTCAGATAATCGATCATCGCCGCCAAGGTGGTGGACTTGCCTGAGCCGGTGGGCCCGGTCACCAGCACCAGGCCGCGCGGCAGCTGCGCGATACGCTGGAATACCTCGCCCAGGCCAAGGCTTTCCAGGCTCTGGATGTCGCTGGGAATAGTGCGAAACACCGCCCCCACTCCCCGCTCCTGCTGGAACACATTCACGCGAAAGCGCGCCACGCCGGGCAGCTCGAAGGCAAAGTCTGTTTCAAGAGATGTTTCGAAATCCTTTTGTTGGTGCTGGTTGAGCAAAGGGCTCAATAAATCCGCTACCTGCGACCCGGCCAGCACCGGGCAATCCAGCGGCCAGACCTCGCCATCGATGCGCAACATCGGCGCAAGGCCGGCCGACAGATGCAGGTCGGAAGCGCCACGGCGCACGCTGGCAGTCAGTAATTCAGTGATATCCATAGGGCTTTCCATTTCCAGTAGAATGCCGCGGACTCCATATCCACGGGCGCAACTTGAATGTCGACGATAGCAGACAACATCGGCTTGGTTAGCCAGCGCATCCGCGCCGCCGCCGACGCCGTGCAGCGTGACGCAAGCGGCATCCACCTGCTGGCGGTGAGCAAGACCAAACCGGCGCAAGCCGTACGCGAAGCCTATGCCGCAGGGATGCATGATTTTGGTGAAAACTACCTGCAGGAAGCCTTGGGCAAACAGGCGCAATTATCCGACCTGCCCTTGAGTTGGCACTTCATCGGCCCCATTCAATCGAACAAGACTCGCGCGATCGCCGAGAACTTCGCCTGGGTGCATTCCGTGGACCGCCTGAAAATCGCACAACGCCTGTCCGAACAACGCCCTGTCGACCTGCCTGCGCTGAATATCTGCATCCAGGTCAACGTCAGTGGCGAAGCCAGCAAGTCCGGCTGTACGCCCGCCGACCTGCCGGCCCTGGCCAACGCCATCAGCGCCCTGCCGCGCCTGAAGCTGCGGGGCTTGATGGCGATCCCCGAACCGACTGAAGATCGCGCTGCGCAAGATGCAGCGTTCGCCGCGGTGCGCGAGCTGCAAGGCAGCCTGGCCCTGGCGCTCGACACACTTTCCATGGGCATGAGCCACGACCTCGAGTCGGCCATCGCTCAAGGCGCCACCTGGGTGCGGATCGGTACCGCGCTGTTTGGTGCCCGTGACTACGGCCAGCCGTGAAATGGCTGACGTTCATTTAGCTAAGGACCTGTCATGAAAGACATGCGTATTGCCTTTATCGGCGCCGGTAACATGGCGGCCAGCCTGATCGGCGGCCTGCGGGCCAAGGGCCTGGAAGCTGCGCAGATTCGCGCCAGCGACCCGGGCGCCGAGACCCGTGCCCGTGTCAGCGCCGAACACGGCATTGAAACCTTTGCCGACAACGCCGAGGCCATCGAAGGCGTCGACGTGATCCTGCTGGCGGTCAAGCCCCAGGCCATGAAAGCCGTGTGCGAAAGCTTGCGCCCGAGCCTGCAGCCTCATCAACTGGTGGTGTCCATCGCTGCCGGTATCACCTGCGCCAGCATGAACAACTGGCTCGGCGCCCAGCCGATCGTACGCTGCATGCCGAATACTCCGTCGTTGTTGCGCCAGGGCGTGAGCGGTTTGTACGCCACCGCCGACGTCAGCGCCGCGCAGCGTGATCAAGCCCAGCAACTGTTATCCGCTGTGGGCATCGCTCTGTGGCTGGAGCATGAGCAGCAACTGGACGCGGTCACCGCCGTTTCCGGCAGCGGTCCGGCGTACTTTTTTCTGTTGATCGAAGCCATGACCGCCGCCGGCGTGAAACTGGGCCTGCCCGCCGACGTTGCCGAGCAACTGGCCGAGCAGACCGCCCTGGGCGCCGCGAAGATGGCGGTGTCCAGCGACGTGGATGCGGCCGAACTGCGCCGCCGGGTAACGTCCCCGGGCGGCACCACACACACCGCCATCGAATCGTTCCAGGCCGGGGGCTTTGAAGCCCTGGTGGAAAAAGCACTGGGTGCCGCGGCACATCGTTCAGCCGAAATGGCCGAACAACTGGGCAAATAGTCGTCCCTTACCAAGGTAATCAAACATGCTCGGAATCAATGACGCTGCCGTCTTCATCATCCAGACCCTGGGCAGCCTGTACCTGCTGATCGTGCTGATGCGCTTTATCCTGCAACTGGTGCGGGCGAACTTCTACAACCCGCTGTGCCAGTTCGTGGTCAAGGCCACCCAACCCCTGCTCAAGCCGCTGCGCCGGGTGATCCCGAGCCTGTTCGGGCTGGACATGTCGTCGCTGGTACTGGCACTGCTGTTGCAGATCCTGCTGTTTGTGGTGATCCTGATGCTCAACGGCTACCAGGCCTTCACGGTGCTGCTGCTGCCATGGGCGCTGATTGGCATTTTCTCGCTGTTCTTGAAGATCATCTTCTGGTCGATGATCATCAGCGTGATCCTTTCCTGGGTCGCACCGGGCAGCCGCAGTCCGGGCGCCGAGCTGGTGTATCAGATCACCGAGCCCGTATTGGCGCCATTCCGTCGCCTGATCCCGAACCTGGGCGGGCTGGATATTTCGCCGATCTTTGCGTTCATCGCGATCCAACTGATTCAGAGCTGGGTGATTCCGCGTTTGGCGTTCTATGCGTTCATGCCTAAAGAGCTGTTCGGCCTTATCTGAAATGCGCTAAAAAATGTGGGAGGGGGCTTGCCCCCCGATCGCGGTGGGTCAGTTACAAATAAGCTGACTGATCCACTGCTATCGGGGGCAAGCTCCCTCCCACATTTTGTATCCGTCTACTGATGCAGGCCATTGCTTGCCGCTGGGTCCCCCGCTCTTTAGACTTACGCCTCATTTAAACGAGAGCAGGGTCGATGCCAACTGCCTTCCCCCCCGATTCCGTTGGACTGGTCGTGCCTCAAGTGGCGCACTTCAGCGAACCGCTGGCCCTGGCCTGTGGCCGTTCGCTGCCAGCCTACGACCTGATCTACGAAACCTACGGCCAACTGAATGCCACGGCGAGCAACGCCGTGCTGATCTGCCACGCCTTGTCCGGCCACCATCACGCCGCGGGCTTCCACAGCGTCGACGAGCGCAAGCCCGGCTGGTGGGACAGCTGCATCGGCCCCGGCAAGCCCATCGACACCACTAAGTTCTTCGTGGTCAGCCTGAACAACCTCGGCGGCTGCAACGGTTCCACCGGTCCCAGCAGCCTCAACCCGGAAACCGGCAAGCCCTTCGGCGCCGACTTCCCGGTGCTGACCGTGGAGGACTGGGTGCACAGCCAGGCGCGCCTCGCCGACCTGCTGGGCATCGACCAATGGGCCGCCGTGATCGGCGGCAGCCTGGGCGGCATGCAGGCCCTGCAATGGACCATCACCTACCCGGATCGCGTGCGTCATTGCCTCGCAATCGCCTCGGCCCCCAAGTTGTCGGCGCAGAATATTGCCTTCAACGAAGTGGCGCGCCAGGCCATCCTCACCGACCCCGAGTTCCACGGTGGTTCGTTCCAGGAAGCCGGTGTGATCCCCAAACGCGGCCTGATGCTGGCGCGGATGGTCGGGCACATCACCTACCTGTCCGATGATTCCATGGGCGAAAAATTCGGCCGTGGGCTCAAGAGCGAAAAGCTCAACTACGACTTCCACAGCGTCGAGTTCCAGGTGGAAAGCTACCTGCGTTATCAGGGCGAGGAGTTCTCCGGGCGTTTCGACGCCAATACCTACCTGCTGATGACCAAGGCGCTGGACTACTTCGACCCGGCCGCGAACCATGACGACGACCTGGCGAAAACCTTCGAGCACGCCACGGCCAAGTTCTGCGTCATGTCGTTCACCACCGACTGGCGCTTCTCGCCGGCGCGCTCGCGCGAACTGGTGGACGCCCTGATGGCTGCGAAGAAAGACGTCTGCTATCTGGAGATCGATGCACCGCAGGGCCACGACGCCTTCCTGATTCCCATCCCCCGTTACTTGCAGGCGTTCAGCAATTACATGAACCGAATAGCGCTTATATGAATTGCTTACGCTTTGGGAGAACGCCATGAGAGCCGACCTGGAAATCATCCAAGACTGGATCCCCGCCGGCAGTCGCGTGCTCGACCTGGGCTGCGGCGATGGCGAGTTGCTGAGCTGGCTGCGCGACAACAAGCAAGTCACCGGCTACGGCCTGGAAAACGACCCGGACAACATCGCCCAGTGCGTGGCCAAGGGCATCAACGTGATCGAGCAGGACCTGGACAAGGGCCTTGGCAACTTTGCCAGCAACAGCTTCGACATCGTGGTGATGACTCAGGCGTTGCAAGCGGTGCACTACCCGGACCGTATCCTTGACGAAATGCTGCGCGTCGGCCGCCAATGCATCATCACTTTCCCCAACTTCGGTCACTGGCGCTGCCGCTGGTACCTGGCCACCAAGGGTCGCATGCCGGTGTCGGACTTCCTGCCGTACACCTGGTACAACACGCCGAACATCCACTTTTGCACTTTCGAAGACTTCGAAGCCCTGTGTGGCGAGCGTGAAGCCAAGGTGATCAACCGCCTTGCCGTCGATCAACAGCACCGCCACGGCTGGGCGAGTAAGCTATGGCCCAACCTGTTGGGCGAAATCGGTATCTACCGGGTCAGCAGTCCTGGCCTGACCGACCACAAGATTGCCGTCTAATCATTATCAAGAGGGACGCTCATGAATCGTCTGGCTGTTTTTCTACTGACCGCCTGCCTGGGCGCCAACGCCGTGGCTGCGGACGCTATCGACGCTAACCGCAAGAAAGATTTCGGCGATATCACGGTTCACTACAACACCTTTACCTCCAGTTTTCTGCCACCCGAGACCGCTCAAGACGTCGGCATAGTGCGCAGCAAAGAGAAGGGTTTGATCAATGTGACGGTGATCAAGGGCGTCACACCGGTCGCAGCCCAGGTCACCGGTACCATCAAGGACCTGGGCGGCAAAAGCGAGATCCTGACCTTCAAGCAAATCGAAGAGAAAGGCGGGATCAGCTACCTCGCGCCCTATTCGGTGACCCAGCGGGAATACAAGACGTTTACCATCAACGTTGAAACCGGTGGCAAAGCCCACGGCTTCCAATTCAACCAAGAACTGTTCCCGGCCGAATGATGAAGCTTACCCAACTCGTACTGGCCAGCCATAACGCCGGCAAACTCAAGGAACTGCAGGCCATGCTCGGTGAATCCGTGCAACTGCGTTCGATTGGCGAGTTCAGCCAGGTAGAACCGGAAGAAACCGGCTTGTCGTTCGTCGAGAACGCCATCCTCAAGGCGCGCAACGCCGCACGTATCTCCGGCCTGCCGGCCCTGGCGGATGACTCGGGCCTGGCGGTGGATTTCCTCGGCGGCGCGCCGGGCATCTATTCGGCACGCTACGCCGATGGCAAGGGCGACGCGGCCAATAATACCAAGCTGCTGGACGCCCTCAAGGACGTGCCCGACGCCGAGCGTGGCGCACAGTTTGTCTGCGTGCTGGCCCTGGTGCGACACGCCGATGACCCGCTGCCGATCCTGTGCGAAGGCTTGTGGCACGGGCGTATCCTGCATGCCGCCAGCGGTGAGCATGGCTTTGGCTACGACCCACTGTTCTGGGTGCCGGAGCGCAACGTCTCCAGCGCCGAATTGAGCCCGGCCGACAAGAACCAGATCAGCCACCGCGCCCGCGCCATGGCGTTACTGCGCCAGCGCCTGGGCTTGAAATGACCCAGAACACCTCTGCGCAGCCGCTGATCCACGGTGGCGCGCAAACACCCCGGGCGGCCTTGCCTGTGCTGCCGCCCCTGGCGTTGTACATCCACATTCCGTGGTGTGTGCGCAAATGCCCGTATTGCGACTTCAACTCCCATACCGCAAGCAAAGTATTGCCGGAAGAAGAGTACGTGGACGCGTTGCTCGCCGATCTCGATCAAGACCTGCACGCCGCCCATGGCCGCAAGCTGAGCTCGATCTTCTTCGGCGGCGGCACGCCCAGCCTGTTCAGCGCTGACGCGCTGGGGCGCCTGCTCAAAGGCGTGCAAGCGCGCATCCCGTTTGCCGGCGATATCGAAATCACCCTGGAAGCCAACCCAGGCACCTTCGAACAAGAGAAGTTCGTGGCGTACCGCAAGCTGGGGATCAATCGCCTGTCCATCGGGATCCAGAGCTTCCAGCAAGAGAAGCTTGAAGCCCTGGGCCGTATCCACAATGGCGACGAAGCGGTGCGCGCCGCTGGTATGGCGCGCCAGGCCGGGTTCGATAACTTCAACCTGGACTTGATGCACGGCCTGCCCAACCAGTCCCTTGACGACGCCCTGGGCGACCTGCGCCAGGCGATTGCGCTCAAACCGACGCACTTGTCCTGGTACCAACTGACCCTGGAACCCAATACCGTCTTCTGGAACCAGCCGCCCGCGCTGCCCGAAGACGATACGCTGTGGGATATCCAGGAAGCCGGCCAGGCGCTGCTCGCCGAGCACGGCTACCAGCAATATGAAGTGTCGGCCTACGCCCAACCGGGACGGCCGGCGCGGCATAACCTCAATTACTGGAGCTTTGGCGACTTCATCGGTATCGGCGCCGGCGCCCATGGCAAGCTCAGCCACCCCGACGGGCGCATCGTACGCACCTGGAAAACCCGCGCACCTAAGGACTACCTCAACCCGGCCAAAAGCTTCCAGGCCGGGGCGAAAGAGCTGACCAACGAAGAGCTGCCGTTCGAGTTCCTGATGAACGCCCTGCGCCTCACTGAAGGGGTCGACGCCAGGCTCTATGCCGAGCGCACCGGGCTTGACCTGGCGAGCCTCGACGAAGGGCGCCGCGAGGCAGAACAAAGTGGCTTAATGCAGGTCGAACCGTCACGCCTGGCGGCGACCGACCGCGGGCAACTCTTTCTCAATGACCTGTTGCAGACGTTTTTGAGCTGACGCTTTTTAAGGAAATCAAATGGACCTGGTACTCGACCTGCTCGCCACCGTATCCCGCTGGAGCCGTAGCAACCTGTCGGAAATCTCCCTGGCCCTGGTCGGCTGTCTGCTGGTGCTGTTCGGCGCCGACATCAAGGGCTGGGTCGAAGCCCGCCTGGGCAGCATTGCCGGTGCGTTGCGCGTGCCCTTGATGGCCCTGCTGTGCATGATAGGCAGCGGCGCGGCGTTGATCTACGCCACACCGTGGATTGTGCGAGGGCTGAGCCAGTTCAATAACTACAGCCTGGCGCCGGTGTTGGTGGTGGTGCTGGTGTTGATCGGCGTAGTCGCCGACCGCCGCTGATCTCAAGCCCAACACAAAACCAACTGTGGGAGGGGGCTTGCCCCCGATTGCAGTGGATCAGTCATCCAATCTTTGACTGATACACCGCTATCGGGGGCAAGCCCCCTCCCACATTTTTACTGCATTTCAAATTCGAAGCGGGTCTCAGGCCAGCTTCTCGAACTTCAAATCCCACACCCCATGCCCCAACCGCTCGCCACGGCGTTCGAACTTGGTGATCGGGCGCTCCGCCGGGCGCGGTACGCATTTGCCGTCTTCGGCCAGGTTGCGGTAGCCGGGGGCGACGTTCATCACTTCCAGCATGTAGTCGGCATACGGTTCCCAGTCGGTGGCCATGTGCAGGATGCCACCCACTTTCAGCTTGCTGCGCACCAGTTCCGCGAAGGAAGCCTGGACGATGCGACGCTTGTGGTGACGGGCCTTGTGCCAGGGGTCGGGGAAGAACAGCATCAGCCGGTCGAGACTGTTGTCGGCGATGCAGCGGTTGAGCACTTCAATCGCGTCGCAATCATAGACCCGCAGATTGGTCAGGCCCTGAGTCAGCACGCCGTTAAGCAACGCACCGACGCCTGGGCGGTGCACTTCCACACCGATGAAATCCTGCTCCGGCGCGGCCGCAGCCATTTCCAGCAGGGAATGCCCCATGCCGAAACCGATTTCCAGGGAGCGCGGGGCCGAACGGCCGAATACCTGGTCGTAGTCTACCGGCGCGTCGGCCAGCGGCAATACGAACAGAGGCGTGCCTTGCTCCAGGCCCTTTTGCTGGCCTTCGGTCATGCGACCGGCGCGCATCACAAAGCTCTTGATGCGGCGGTGCTTGGACTCGTCGCCCGCTTCCAGGGTGTTCGGCGTTTCGTTTGATTCAGTCATCAATAGCTCTTACTTGATCAGACCATCCAGCGGCGAAGAGGCGCTGGCATAGAGTTTTTTCGGCATGCGACCGGCGAGGTAGGCCAGGCGGCCCGCGACGATTGCGTGTTGCATGGCCTGGGCCATCATGATCGGTTGCTGGGCATGGGCGATGGCCGAGTTCATCAGCACCGCGTCGCAGCCCAGCTCCATGGCGATGGTGGCGTCGGAGGCCGTGCCCACGCCCGCGTCCACCAGCACCGGGATTTTGGCTTCTTCAAGGATGATCTGCAGGTTATACGGATTGCAGATACCCAGGCCGGAGCCGATCAAGCCGGCCAGCGGCATTACCGCAATGCAGCCGATTTCTGCCAGCTGGCGCGCGATGATCGGGTCATCGCTGGTGTAGACCATCACGTCAAAGCCTTCCTTGACCAGGGTTTCAGCGGCCTTGAGGGTTTCGATCACGTTGGGGAACAGGGTTTTCTGGTCGGCCAGCACTTCCAGCTTCACCAGATTGTGGCCGTCGAGCAACTCACGGGCCAGGCGGCAGGTGCGCACGGCTTCGATGGCGTCATAGCAGCCGGCGGTGTTCGGCAAAAAGGTGTAGCGCTGCGGCGACAGCACTTCGAGCAGGTTCGGCTCGCCCGCGATCTGGCCAAGGTTGGTGCGACGCACGGCGAAGGTAACGATGTCGGCGCCCGAGGCTTCGATGGCCAGACGGGTTTCTTCCATGTCGCGGTATTTGCCGGTGCCGACCAGCAGACGGGACGGGTAGGTACGACCGGCCAGGACGAAGGGCTTGTCGCTACGAACGATGCTCATGGGAAATCCTCGTAATGGGGTGAGGTTCTGCAGAATGCGTTACAGCCGGGGCGACTAGCCGCCGCCGATGGCGTGGACCACTTCGACCTGGTCACCCTCGCTGAGCGCGGCGCCTTCGTGCTGGCTGCGCGGGACGATATCCAGGTTGAGCTCCACTGCGACGCGACGCCCGGTCAAATCCAGGCGGGCCAGCAGGGCCGCAACGGTTTCACCGTCGGGCAGATCAAGGGGTTCGCCGTTCAACTGAATGCGCATGCCACGGGCCGCCATCGTTTTTAGGGGCCGGCATTCTAACGCGATTGGGACCTGAAGGTCAGCTCCAAGCGTCAAGCGGTCAAAGCTGCAAGCGCCACGCCGCCAAGCCCAGGAAGAACCAGCCGAGCAGGAAAGCCAGGCCGCCAAACGGCGTGATGATGCCCAGCTTGCTGATCCCGGTCATCGTCAACACATACAGGCTGCCGGAGAACAGCAAAATACCGACGACAAACGAAACACCCGCCCAGGTGACCAGTCGCCCGGGAATATGCGCGGCCAGCAGGGCCACCCCAAATAAAGCCAGGGTGTGCACCAGTTGATAGGTCACGCCGGTATGGAAGATCGCCAGGTAATCGGCGCTCAGGCGGTTCTTCAGGCCGTGGGCGGCGAAGGCGCCCAGGGCGACACCGGTGAAACCGAAAAAAGCAGCCAGCATCAGAAAGCTACGCAGCATGAGGAACTCCAGTCAGACTCATCGGGCAGGGTCTGTATAATGGCCCGCTCAACGGGTTCGGCCAAGCCATCTCTATGCTGCGTGTCCTCTTCAAACGCTTTCTCAACGTCCTGAAATGGTTCGCCATCGGCAGTGTGCTGCTGGTGCTGCTGTTTCGCGTCGTACCGCCGCCGTTCACTGCGTTGATGGTGGAACGCAAGGTCGAATCCTGGATCGACGGCGAGCCGATTGACCTGCAGCGCAGCTGGGTGCCGTGGGACGAGATTTCCGATGACCTCAAAGTGGCGGTGATGGCCGGTGAAGACCAGCGTTTCCCGCAGCACTGGGGCTTTGACTTTGGCGCGATCCAGGCAGCGATCCTGCACAACGAACGCGGCGGTTCGATCCGGGGAGCCAGTACGTTGAGCCAGCAGGTGTCGAAGAACCTGTTCCTGTGGACCGGGCGCAGCTATCTGCGCAAGGGCCTGGAAGCCTGGTTTACCGGATTGATCGAAGTGCTATGGCCCAAGCAGCGCATTCTTGAGGTGTACCTCAACAGCGTGGAGTGGGATGAGGGCGTGTTTGGCGCAGAAGCGGCGGCGCGGCATCACTTTGGCGTGAGCGCCAAGGGGCTCTCGCGGCAGCAGGCCAGCTATCTGGCGGCCGTATTGCCGAACCCGCGCGTCTGGAGCGCCAGCCATCCGACCGCCTATGTGGCGCGGCGCGCGGCGTGGATTCGCCAGCAGATGAGTCAACTGGGCGGCGAAGGTTATCTGGTTGAGCTGAACAACTCCCGCAAGGCCCCCTGGTCCGACTGACACAACACACAAACAAATGTGGGAGGGGGCTTGCCCCCGATAGCAGAGTATCAGTCGACATCTAAGTGACTGTTCCACTGCAATCGGGGGCAAGCCCCCTCCCACATTTTGACTCAGTGCTGCCAGCAGGTTTAGGCGGCGATCGACAGCTTCAGCTTGTTCATCGCGCTTTTCTCAAGCTGACGGATCCGCTCGGCCGACACGTTGTACTTCTGCGCCAGGTCGTGCAGCGTGGCTTTTTCTTCCGCCAGCCAACGCTGGTAGAGAATGTCACGGCTGCGGTCGTCCAGCACTTCCAGCGCTTCGTGCAGGTTGTGATTGGAGTTGTCGCTCCAGTCGGCATCTTCCAGTTGACGCGCCGGGTCGTACCGGTGGTCTTCCAGGTAATTGGCCGGCGATTGGAAGGCGCTGTCGTCGTCTGCTTCGGCAGCCGGGTCGAAGGCCATGTCATGGCCGGTCAGGCGGCTTTCCATCTCGCGCACTTCACGGGGCTCCACGCCGAGGCTTTCGGCCACGCGGTGGACTTCCTCATTGTTCAGCCACGCCAGGCGTTTTTTCTGGCTGCGCAGGTTGAAGAACAGCTTGCGCTGGGCCTTGGTGGTCGCCACTTTCACGATGCGCCAGTTGCGCAGGATGAACTCGTGGATTTCCGCCTTGATCCAGTGCACGGCAAACGATACCAGGCGCACGCCCATTTCAGGGTTGAAGCGCTTTACAGCCTTCATCAGGCCGACGTTGCCTTCCTGGATCAGGTCAGCCTGGGCCAGGCCGTAGCCGCTATAGCTACGGGCGATATGTACGACAAAACGCAGGTGGGCGAGCACCATCTGCCGAGCCGCCCCCAAATCCTGCTCATAGTAGAGACTCTCGGCCAGTTCACGCTCCTGCTCGGGCGTCAGCAATGGAATGCTGTTTACCGTGTGCACATAGGCTTCCAGGTTCGCACCCGGGACCAAGGCATAAGCAGGTTGCAAAGAAGTGGTCATACGAAAAAACCTCCGACTCACATAACTCGTGCAGTTCAGCACTGCGAAAATTGACCGGGGAACCGTAGGAAAAGTTCCCTAAACTGCTGACAAGGTCAATACAAACGAAACTACATTACCCTGACATTAACTATTTCGGTGCCAGCTCACGTAAATGCCGTGCGACCGCAATCCACGCACCGATATACCCCAACAGCACCGCACCAAGCAAGAGGCTCAGGCCATCGGCTACCGGCACGCCAGCCAGGGCAAAATCGCTGCCGTACAAGCCGGCCAGCCCGATAACCGCATCGTTCAGCCAGTCCAGGCCAAAAGCCAGCAAGCCCCAGGACAAAACCCCGGCACCGAAGCCATAAAGCGCGCCCATGTACAGAAAAGGACGACGCACATAGCTGTCCGTGCCGCCGACCAGTTTAATCACTTCTATCTCGGTGCGGCGGTTTTCAATATGAAGACGAATGGTATTACCTATCACCAAAAGTAATGCAGACACCAGCAACACCGTCAAACCGAACACGAAGCGGTCGCCCAGCTTGAGGATCGCGGCCAGGCGCTCTACCCAGACTAGATCAAGTTGGGCCTGTTGCACCTTGGGCAGCTCTGCAAGTTTCTGTCGCAGGGCTTCCAGGGCCGGCTTGTCCACCTCATTCGGTGTCACCAGCACCACGCCCGGCAACGGGTTCTGCGGCAGCTCCTTGAGCGCCTCGCCGAGGCCGGATTGTTGCTGGAACTCCTCAAGTGCCTGGTCGCGGCTGATGTATTCGGCCTCCGCCACGCCCGGCATGTTCTTGATATCGTCGCGCAGCGCTTCGCCTTGCTGGGTGCTGGCATCCAGGTTCAGGTACAGCGAAATCTGCGCTGCGCGCTGCCAGGAACCGCCCAGGCGCTCGACATTATTAAGCAGCAACGACAAGCCCATCGGCAGGCTCAGGGCCACGGCCATCACCAGGCAGGTGAAAAAGCTGCCGATCGGCTGCTTGCCCAGGCGGCGCAGACTGTCGAGCAGGCTGGCGCGGTGGCTTTCGATCCAGGCACGCAACAGGGTGCCAAAGTCCGGGCCGTCGTCATCGTCGCGCTTTTTCTTTTTCGGTTGCGGGTCGGCCGGTTTCGGCGCCACGCGTTCGGATACTTTAGGGCTGCGTGTTGCACTCATACGCCGGCCTCCCCGTCACCGATCAGGCGACCGCGTTGCAGGGTCAGCATGCGGTGGCGCATGCGGGCGATCAGGGCCAGGTCGTGGCTGGCGATCAATACGCTGGTGCCCAGGCGGTTGATGTCTTCGAACACCCCCATGATCTCGGCCGCCAGGCGCGGGTCGAGGTTACCGGTGGGTTCGTCCGCCAGCAGCAAGGCCGGGCGGTGGACGATGGCGCGGGCGATACCCACGCGCTGTTGCTGGCCGGTGGACAGGTCGCCGGGGTAGAGGTCGGTCTTGTCCGACAACGCCACGCGCTCCAGCGCCGAATCCACCCGTTTGACGATCTCGGCCTTGGACAGTCCTAGAATCTGCAGGGGCAAGGCGATGTTGTTGAACACTGTGCGATCAAACAGCAACTGGTGGTTCTGGAACACCACGCCGATCTGACGGCGCAGGAACGGGATCTGCGCATTGCTGATGGTGGCCAGGTCCTGGCCCGCCAGCAACAGCTTGCCGGTGGTCGGCCGCTCCATGGCCAGCAGCAGGCGCAACAACGTGCTCTTACCGGCGCCGGAGTGACCGGTTACAAACAAAAACTCGCCCCGCCGTACTCGAAAGCTCAGCTCATGCAAGCCCACATGCCCGTTGGCGTAGCGTTTACCGACCTGTTCGAATCGAATCATGAACGCTCCCGCTCGGCAAACAGTGCCTGTACAAAGGGTTCGGCTTCAAAAGTGCGCAGGTCGTCGATGCCTTCACCGACGCCGATGTAACGAATCGGCAACCCGAACTGTTTGGCCAGGGCGAAAATCACACCGCCCTTGGCCGTGCCGTCGAGCTTAGTCAAGGCCAGGCCGGTCAGTTGCACCGTCTGGTTGAATTGCTTGGCCTGGCTGATGGCGTTCTGGCCGGTACCGGCGTCCAGCACCAGCAGCACTTCATGGGGGGCATCGGCGTCGAGCTTGCCGATCACACGGCGGACTTTCTTCAGCTCTTCCATCAAGTTGTCTTTGGTGTGCAGGCGACCGGCGGTGTCGGCAATCAACACATCGATGTTACGGGCCTTGGCGGCCTGCACGGCATCGAAGATCACCGAAGCGGAGTCGGCACCCGTGTGCTGGGCGATCACCGGGATCTTGTTGCGCTCACCCCACACTTGCAGCTGCTCGACGGCAGCGGCACGGAAGGTGTCGCCGGCGGCGAGCATGACTTTCTTGCCCTCGCCCTGCAGCTTTTTGGCCAGCTTGCCGATGGTGGTGGTCTTGCCGGCGCCGTTGACGCCCACGACCAGGATCACGAAAGGTTTCTTCTGCGTAATCACCAGCGGCGCTTCAACGGGTTTGAGCATGGCGGCCAGCTCGGCCTGCAGGGATTTGTACAACGCGTCCGCGTCGGTCAGCTGCTTGCGCGCGACCTTCTGGGTCAGGCTCTGGATGATGACGGCGGTGGCTTCCACGCCCACGTCTGCGGTGAGCAGGCGGGTTTCAATGTCTTCCAGCAGCTCGTCATCGATGGTCTTTTTGCCGAGGAACAGGCTGGCCATGCCTTCGCCGATACTGGCGCTGGTTTTGCTCAGGCCCTGTTTAAGGCGGGCGAAGAAGCCGGTTTTACTGGTTTCGGCGGGTGCGGCGGGCTCTTCGATGACCGCAGGCACGGCAACTGCAGCTGGCACTTCAGCAGGGATTTCAGCAGGCATTTCGACTGCTGGGGGTGCCGTGACGACAACCTCTACCGGCGGCGCCACAGGAATGGGCGGCGTCACGTGTTCAGCCTGCACATCCTCAACCAGTGCCACCGGCTCCTCGGCTACCGGCAGCTCCAGCCACGGTTTGTGCTCGGGTTCAGGTTCAGGTTCAGGCGCAGGTTCTGCCTCGACCACCGGCTGCAACACCGGCTCCGCAATCGGCAACACCACCGGCGCCGGTGTTTCGGCAACCGGCTCGGCTTCTACTCTAGGCTCAGGGGTAAGTTCGGGTTGAACCTGCGGCTGTTCGACGACGGTTTCCTGCGGCTTTTTGCGCAGCCATCCGAACAGGCCTTTTTTCTCGCCAGCCGCAGCTGGGGTCTTCTTGTCGTCGTTGGAACCAAACATGGAGACGGCTATCTCAAGGTAGCGACGCGCCAAGCGGCGCTTCGGTAAATAAAATTCGATGCGTAACAGACTGTTTTTTAGCCAGCTCGTTCATGCGCAACATTTTGAAGGCCTAAATAGAGCCTTAACAGGACAGCCACAGTGGCCGTCCCTGAGTCGGATCAGTATCCTAGCACCTCCTCGCCCGCCGACGCTAAGACCAAGCGGGCAGTCCAACAGGTTAAAAAACGAATGAATGCTCTAGCCCGCCGCGCCGCAGGCCTGCTGCTCAGCACAGTTTGTCTGCCCCTTTCAGCTTTGGCTGCCGATCCACAACCCACCCACGAATTCACCCTCGACAACGGCCTCAAGGTCGTCGTGCGCGAAGATCATCGTGCGCCGGTGGTGGTTTCCCAAGTCTGGTACAAGGTGGGCTCGAGCTACGAAACCCCGGGCCAGACCGGTTTGTCCCACGCCCTGGAACACATGATGTTCAAGGGCAGCGCCAAAGTCGGCCCCGGCGAAGCCTCGCTGATCCTGCGCGACCTGGGCGCCGAAGAAAACGCGTTCACCAGTGACGACTACACCGCGTACTATCAGGTGCTGGCCCGTGACCGCCTGGGCGTGGCCTTCGAACTGGAAGCCGACCGCATGGCCAGCCTGCGCCTGCCGGCCGATGAGTTCAGCCGCGAAATCGAGGTGATCAAGGAAGAGCGCCGCCTGCGCACCGACGACAACCCGATGTCCAAGGCCTTTGAACGTTTCAAGGCCATGGCCTTCCCGGCCAGCGGCTATCACACGCCAACCATCGGCTGGATGGCCGACCTGGAACGCATGAAGGTCGAGGAACTGCGCCACTGGTACCAGGCCTGGTACGTACCGAACAACGCGACCCTGGTGGTGGTCGGCGATGTCACGCCGGGCGAGGTGAAAGCCCTCGCCCAGCGCTACTTCGGCCCGATCCCCAAGCGCGACGTCCCTCCCGCCAAGATTCCGATGGAGCTGGCCGAGCCCGGCGAGCGCCTGCTGACCCTGCACGTGCAAACCCAGTTGCCGAGCGTCATGCTCGGTTTCAATGTGCCCGGCCTTGCGACGGCCGAAGACAAGCGCTCGGTCCAAGCCCTGCGCCTGATCTCGGCCCTGCTCGACGGCGGCTACAGCGCGCGTATCTCCGAGCAGTTGGAGCGCGGTGAAGAACTGGTCTCCGCCGCCTCCACCAATTACGACGCCTATACCCGCGGCGATACCCTGTTCATGCTGAGCGCCACGCCTAACCAGCAGAAGAAAAAGACCGTCGCCCAAGCCGAAGCCGGCCTGTGGCGCCTGTTGGAAGAGCTCAAGGCCAAGCCGCCTACCGCCGAAGAACTCGAGCGCATCCGCGCCCAGGTAATAGCAGGCGTGGTCTACCAGCGCGACTCCATCACCAGCCAGGCCACGGCCATCGGTTCGCTGGAGACCGTCGGCCTGTCGTGGAAGCTGATGGACACTGAGCTTGCCGACCTGCAAAGCGTGACCCCGGAGGATATCCAAAAGGCGGCGCGCACTTATTTCACCCGCGAACGTCTGAGCGTCGCCCATGTTTTGCCTGAGGAGACCGCTCATGAGTGACCGCAAAAGCAGCCGCCTGATTCTGCCCGGCCTGATCGCCGTTACCCTGATCGCGGCCAGTGCCGTGTATTTGCTGCGCCCGAGCGAGTCCGTTGCCAGCCCGGCGCTGGACAAGGCTCAATCGGCCAGCAAGCTGCAATCGCTGGCTGAGCTGGACGGTAAAGCACCGACCAACCGCAAGCTCGACGTACAGACCTGGACCACCGCCGAAGGCGCCAAGGTGCTGTTCGTCGAAGCCCATGAATTGCCGATGTTCGACGTGCGCATCCTGTTCGCCGCCGGCAGCAGCCAGGACGGCAACGTGCCGGGACTGGCCTTGATGACCAACGCCATGCTCAACGAAGGCGTGCCGGGCAAGGACGTCAGCCAGATCGCCAGCGGCTTTGAAGGCCTGGGCGCCGATTTTGGCAATGGCGCCTACCGCGATATGGCCCTGGTGTCCCTGCGCAGCTTGAGCGACAGCGACAAGCGCGAGGCCGCACTGGCGCTGTTCGATGATGTGATCGGCAAGCCGACGTTCCCCGCCGACTCACTGGCCCGCATCAAGAACCAGATCCTGGCCGGCTTCGAATACCAAAAGCAGAACCCCGCCAAGCTGGCAAGCATCGAGCTGTTCAAGCGCCTGTACGGCGACCACCCGTATGCCCACCCAAGCGAAGGCACGCCTGAAAGCGTTCCGGCGATTACCGTGCAACAAATGCAGGCATTCCATGCCAAGGCCTACGCGGCGGGCAATGCCGTGATCGCGGTGGTCGGCGACCTGACCCGTGCCGAAGCCGAAGCCATGACTGCCAAGGTTTCTGCCGCGCTGCCCAAGGGCCCGGCCCTGGCGAAGATTGCCCAGCCGACGGAACCAAAGGCCGGCCTGAGCCGTATCGAGTTTCCGTCCAAGCAAACCCACCTGCTGTTCGCGCAGTTGGGCATCGACCGTGCAGACCCGGATTACGCAGCCTTGTCCCTGGGCAACCAGATTCTCGGCGGCGGTGGCTTCGGCACCCGTCTGATGAGCGAAGTGCGCGAAAAACGCGGCCTGACCTACGGCGTGTACTCCGGTTTCTCGCCGATGCAGGTGCGTGGCCCGTTCATGATCAACCTGCAGACCCGCGCCGAAATGAGCGGCGGCACCCTGCGCCTGGTTGAAGAGGTGGTGGCCGACTACCTCAAAAACGGCCCCACCCAGAAAGAACTCGATGATGCCAAGCGCGAACTGGCCGGCAGCTTTCCGCTGTCCACCGCCAGCAACGCCGATATCGTCGGGCAGTTGGGGGCCATGGGTTTCTACAACCTGCCGCTGAGCTATCTTGAAGATTTCATGAAACAATCCCAGGCGCTGACCGTAGAGCAGGTCAAGGCTGCAATGAACAAACACTTGAGCGCCGACAAGATGGTCATCGTGACCGCCGGCCCGACGATTGCGCAAAAGCCACTACCGCCCCCCACTGATAAACCCGCCGAGCAGCCGCTCGGGGTTCCGGAGCATTAATGGCCAGTTCATCTCGCCCGAAAAAACCTGTCCACAACGTGCATAACGGTGTGGGCCAACTGCGCATCATTGGCGGTGAATGGGGCAGCCGCAAGCTGAGCTTCCCCGATGTCGTGGGCCTGCGTCCGACGCCGGATCGCGTGCGCGAAACCCTGTTCAACTGGCTGGCGCCGTACATCGGCGGCGCCAAGGTACTTGACCCGTTTGCCGGCAGTGGCGCGTTGTTCCTGGAGGCGCTGTCCCGTGGCGCAGCCCAGGCACAAGCGCTGGATGCGAGCAATGTGGCGGTGTCCAGCCTCAAGGAACACTTGGGTACCTTGCGCTGCACCAATGGCCAGGTCCAGACCGCCGACGCCTTGCGCTACCTGGAAACCCAGGCTGCCAGCGAATACGACGTGGTGTTCCTCGACCCACCGTTCAACCAGAACCTGCTGCCGACCGTGTGCACGCTGCTGGAAGAACGACAGTGGCTGGCGCCGGATGCATGGATCTACACTGAAAGCGAAACCGCGCCGTCGACGCTCGGCCTGCCGGGCAGCTGGCGCCTGCACCGGGAGCAGAAATCCGGGCGGGTGTATTACGCGCTGTGGCACCGCGCCCTGTAAGAGCGAGCTTGCTCGCGAAGGTCGAACAGGCGACACGGGCTGCCTGATAGCGCTGCGTCATCGTTAACGTTTTTCGCGAGCAAGCTCGCTCCTACAGGAGTGCAGGCAAGCTCGTCCGGCAGCGAGTATTTCATGACTCCCTCTGTGGACCGCTTCAAACCCGCCTTCGGCCTCGGCAACCCCCACTTGCAGACACTGTGGGGGCCGCTGTGGCGCCCGACCACCCACATCGAGCGCCAACGCGAACGCCTGTGGCTGGAAGACGGCGACTTTCTCGACCTCGACTGGCACGGCCCCCACGACGTGCAGGCGCCGCTGGTGCTGGTGCTGCACGGGCTGACCGGTTCGTCCAATTCTCCTTACGTGGCCGGTTTGCAAAAAGTGCTCGCCGCCCAAGGCTGGGCCAGCGTGGCGTTGAACTGGCGCGGTTGTTCGGGCGAGCCGAACCTGTTGGCTCGCAGCTATCACTCCGGTGCCAGCGAAGACCTGGCGGCGGCGATCGCCCATCTGCGCGCCAAGCGACCTTTGGCGCCCGTGTATGCGGTGGGTTATTCCCTGGGCGGCAACGTGTTGCTCAAGCATTTGGGCGAAACCGGTGCGGCTTCGGGGCTGCAAGGCGCGGCGGCGGTATCGGTGCCGTTTCGCCTGGACCAATGCGCGGATCGCATCGGGCTGGGGTTTTCGCGGATCTACCAGAAGCACTTCATGCGCGAGATGCTGGCGTATATCCGCGTCAAGCAACGCCAGTTTCTGCAGGACGGGCGGCAAGACGGATTGAAAGCCCTGGAAGCTTTGGGTTCGCTGGAGAAAATGCGCACGTTCTGGGATTTCGACGGGCGGGTCACTGCGCCGCTGCACGGCTTCCAGAGCGCCGAGGATTATTACCGCAAGGCGTCGAGCCGCTACTATCTGGGCGCTATACGCACGCCAACCCTGATTATCCAGGCAGCTGATGATCCGTTTGTGTTTGCCCACAGCCTGCCCGAAGCCGGTGAGCTATCAGACTGTACGGAGTTTGAGCTGTTGGCCCAGGGTGGACATGTGGGATTCGTAGAGGGTTCGCTGAAACGCCCCGGCTACTATCTGGAACGCCGCATCCCCCAATGGCTACTGGCACAACACGGATAAAAAATGTGGGAGGGGGCTTGCCCCCGATAGCGGTGGGTCAGTAACAGATGTACTGACTGACACACCGCTATCGGGGGCAAGCCCCCTCCCACATTTTGATTGGGTTTGCAGATCTGGCCTTTAGTCGCCTGTCGCAATGTCACGAGCAGGATCCGTAATCCACTCACTCCACGAGCCCGCATACAACTTGCCCAGCGGGTACCCCGCCAAACTCAGCGCAAACAGGTTATGGCACGCCGTCACCCCGGAACCGCAGTACGCCACCAACGCCTGCGCCGGACGCCCCTGCAACTGCGCAGCAAAACGCTGCCTGAGCTGTTCAGCCGGTAAAAAGCACCCATCGCTGCCCAGGTTTTCATTGAATGCCGCGCACTGCGCGCCGGGAATATGCCCGGCAATCGGGTCGATGGGTTCTACTTCGCCGCGAAAACGCGCCTGGGCGCGGGCATCGATCAAGGTCATGCCCGGTTCGCCCAGGCGCTTTTTCAACTCATCGGCATCCAGGAACAGTCGATTATCCGGCGTAGCGGAAAAAGTGCCGGGTTCGACCACCGGCGCATCCAGGCTCAATGGGAAGCCCGCCGCATGCCAGGCCTTGAGACCGCCGTCCAGGATAAACACGCCATCGCGCTTGCCGAGCCAGGCCAGCAACCACCATGCCCGAGCCGCGTAGGCCCCTGGCCCATCGTCATACAACACCAGGTCGGTATCAGCGCTGACACCCCACGCCTGCAATTGCTCGATAAATGCGTCCGCCGCGGGCAGCGGGTGACGGCCGGTCACACCCTTGATCACCGGGCCGCTGAGGTGGCGCTCGAGATCGGCATATTGCGCCCCTTCGATATGCCCTTCGGCATAGCTGCACAGCCCGTAATCCGGGTCTTCCAGGGCAAAGCGGCAATCGAGGATCACCAGCCCGGCCGTCTTCTGGCGCTCGGCCAATTGTTGGGGGCTGATCAATTGGGCGAGCGGCATGACTGACTCCTGTGCATACAAAGGGGAAAGGTCCTACTTCACTTCTTCCAGTGCCTGGTTCAACGGCACGTAAAACTCTTTGAACAACGCATCCACCGCTGCTTTGGCCTGGGGCGTGACAAAACCCGCCTCAAGCACCAGCACCTGGTATACCCCACGCTTTATGGCTTCGGCGCTTAAATGAGTGGAGTTTTCATTGGTGGTGCACAGAAACCGCACCCAGGAGGTGAGGATAATCCAGGCATTAAGGGTCAGGGCTTCGGTTTGCACCGGGTCCATCGTGAGAATGCCGGCGTCGACAAAGCCCTGGTAGATCGCCCCGCCCTGAATCAGGCAGCGCTGGGAAAACCGTCGGTAGCCAGTGGCCAGCTCCGGGTCGCTCTCCAATAAATGCTCGAGATCGCGGTGCAGGAAGCGGTAGCGCCACATGCCGGCGAGTACGGCCTGCAGGTAAAAACGCTTGTCTTCCACCACCATCGCGCGCCCCTGGGGCGGGCGTAGGAAACTGTCCACCAACGCTTCGTATTCGCGAAACAGCACGGCGATGATCGCCTGCTTATTGGGGAAGTGGTAGTACAGGTTGCCCGGGGAAATTTCCATATGGGCAGCGATATGGTTGGTACTGACACTGCGCTCGCCCTGCTGGTTAAAAAGCTCCAGGCTGGTTTGCACGATGCGCTCGCTGGTCTTTACTCGTGGTGCCATAGGGATCAGCTTCCAAACACGGGATGGGGCATCTTACGGCCTATGCCGGTCAGGTTAAATCCAGATGTTACTGCAATGTTATTTGACAACTTAGAGCAATAACTCTAAAAATCCAGGCAGACCTATAACAATCGGGATCGCGCCATGTCTGCCAACGTTGCCTACCTGCAAGAATCCCAGACGCTGGATCATCTCCAGGACCTGTTCGAAGCGCAACGTCGCGCCTATGCCGCCAACCCGATGCCGCCGGCCGCGCAACGCCAGCAATGGCTCAAGGCCTTGCGCGATTTGCTCAGCGATGAACGCCAGGCGCTGATCAACGCGATCAGCCAGGACTTCAGCCATCGCAGCGCGGACGAAACCCTGTTTGCCGAGCTGATGCCCAGCCTGCATGGTATTCACTACGCCAGCAAGCACCTCAAAGCTTGGATGAAACCTTCCCGCCGCGCTGTAGGCATTGCCTTTCAGCCCGCGTCGGCCAAAGTCATCTACCAGCCGCTGGGTGTGGTCGGCGTCATCGTGCCGTGGAACTACCCGTTGTACCTGGCCATCGGCCCGCTGGTCGGAGCCTTGGCCGCCGGCAACCGGGTCATGCTCAAGCTCAGCGAATCCACGCCGGCCACCGGTGAACTGCTCAAGGCATTGCTGGCCAAGATCTTCCCCGAGGATCTGGTGTGCGTGGTGCTCGGCGAAGCCGAAGTCGGCATGGCGTTTTCCACGTTGCGTTTCGATCATTTGCTGTTCACCGGGGCCACCAGCATCGGCAGGCATGTGATGCGTGCGGCCGCCGAACACCTCACGCCGGTCACCCTGGAACTGGGCGGCAAATCACCAGCCATCGTCTCCGCCGATGTGCCGCTCAAGGATGCTGCCGAGCGTATCGCCTTCGGCAAGGCGTTGAACGCCGGGCAAACCTGCGTAGCACCGGACTATGTGCTGGTGCCGGAGGATCGTGTGGAAGGCTTCGTCGAGGCTTACTCCCATGCGATTCGTGAATTCTATCCGACCCTGGCCGACAACCCGGACTACACCGCCATCATCAACGAGCGGCAACTGGCCAGGCTCAATGCCTATGCCAGGGACGCCACCGACAAGGGCGCCACGCTGATTGCGCTGTACGACCAGGGCCAGGCACGGCGCATGCCTCACAGCCTGCTGCTGAATGTGAGTGACGAGATGACGGTGATGCAGGATGAGATCTTTGGTCCGCTGTTGCCGATCGTGCCCTATCGCGGCATTGATCAGGCCTTTGCCTACATCAACCAGCGCCCGCGTCCACTGGCCCTGTATTACTTCGGCTACAACAAGAGCGAACAGAACCGCGTGCTCCACGAGACCCACTCCGGCGGCGTGTGCCTGAATGACACCCTGCTGCAGGTGGCCCAGGATGACCTGCCGTTTGGTGGCATCGGCCCTTCTGGCATGGGCCATTACCACGGTCACGAAGGTTTCCTGACCTTCAGCAAGGCCAAGGGCGTGCTGGTCAAGCAGCGTCTGAACGCGGCGAAGTTGATCTATCCGCCCTATGGGAAATCAATCCAGAAACTGATCCAGAAGCTGTTTATCCGCTGATAACCGCCACCACCGGGACAATAAAAACAATGAACCCCAGCCTGACTGATTCACCTGCACTGTCGCGGCGCGGCGTCTTGAAAATCGGCCTGTGCGCCAGCGCCTTCCTGGCCACCGCCGGGCTGGGTGCCAGCCTCAGCGGTTGCTCGAGCAGCACGCCGGCGAGCGGCTTTGCGATGTTGCGCGCCAGTGACTTGCCGTTCCTGCGCGCGGTAATCCCGGTGCTGCTGGAAGGCGCGGCCAGCGCCCAGGCCGTCAGCGCGGGGATTGAAGACACCCTGAAAAAGCTCGACTACAGCCTTCAGCACCTGTCGCCGGAGATGTTCAAGCTCACCCAGCAGCTGTTCGACGTGTTGAGCATGGGCATTACCCGAGGACCGTTGACCGGCATCTGGGGCAGTTGGGAAAACGCCGGCAGCGAGCCGATCCGCAACTTCCTGCACCGCTGGGAAAACAGCTACCTGAACCTGCTGCGCATGGGCCAGGGCTCGCTGCTCAAGCTGGTGATCATGGCCTGGTACTTCCGGCCGGAGTCCTGGGCCCATTGCGGCTACCCCGGCCCGCCGAAGATCTGATCTGCATCCCTCACAATAAAAAGAGACGACCCTGATGCCCGTACCCGATCTGTTCCGCGACGGCCTGGCCCGTGGCTGGAAAACCCACAATGGCGCCGCCCTCGACAATGACCTGACCCTGGAAGCCGACGTGGCCATCATCGGCAGCGGCGCCGGTGGCGGCACCACGGCGCAAATTCTCAGCGCCGCCGGCTACAAGGTGCTGTTGATCGAAGAAGGCCCACTCAAGACCAGCAGCGACTTCAAGCTGCTGGAAGACGAAGCCTATGCCAGCCTGTACCAGGAAGGAATCGGGCGCATGAGCAAGGACGGTGCGATTACCATCCTGCAAGGCCGGGCGGTGGGCGGCACCACGCTGATCAACTGGACCTCCAGCTTCCGCACCCCCGATGCCACCCTCGCCCATTGGGCCAGCGAATACGCAGTGAAGGGCCATAGCAGCGCCGAGATGGCGCCGTGGTTCGAGACCATGGAACAGCGCCTGGGCATTGCGCCGTGGGCCCTGCCGCCGAATGCCAACAACGACGTGATCCGCAAAGGCTGCGAAAAGCTCGGCTACAGCTGGCACGTGATCCCGCGCAATGTGCGCGGCTGCTTCAACCTGGGTTATTGCGGCATGGGCTGCCCGGTCAACGCCAAGCAATCGATGCTGGTGACCACCATCCCCGCCACTCTGGAGAACGGCGGCGAGCTGCTCTACCTGGCGCGCGCCGAGCGTCTCACCTATAGCGGCGACACAATCAGCAGCCTGGAATGCGTGGCCATGGACGAACGCTGCGTGGCGCCTACCGGGCGCAGGATCAGCGTGAAGGCCAGACATTACGTACTCTCGGGCGGCGGCATCAACAGCCCGGCATTGCTGATGCGCTCCGACGCGCCCGACCCCCATTCGCGGCTGGGCAAGCGCACCTTCCTGCACCTGGTGAACTTCTCCGCCGGGTTGTTCGACGAAGTGATCAATCCGTTCTACGGCGCGCCGCAGTCGATCTATTCCGACCACTTCCAGTGGCAGGACGGCACTACCGGTAAAATGTCCTACAAGCTAGAAGCGCCGCCCTTACATCCAGGGCTGGCAAGCACCTTGTTTGGCGGCTACGGGGCGCAGAACGCCCTGGACATGAGCCGATTGCCCCATACCCACGCCATGCTCGCGCTGTTGCGCGACGGGTTTCATCCCGACAGCCCTGGCGGCACAGTGGAACTGCGCGGTGACGGTACGCCGGTGCTCGACTATCAGGTCTCGCCCTATGCCTGGGACGGCCTGCGCAGAGCCTTTCACAGCATGGCCGAGATTCAGTTCGCGGCGGGCGCCAAATCGGTCAAGCCCCTGCATCACGACGCCCGCTACGTGAACACTTTGGCCGAGGCGCGTAACGTGATTGACGGTTTGAACCTCGAGTTGCACCGGACCGCCCTGGGCAGCGCCCATGTGATGGGCGGCTGCGCCATGGGCGAAGACCCGAAAAACGCGGTAGCCGATAGCCTCGGGCGCCACCACCAACTGCGTAACCTGTCGATTCACGACGGTTCGCTGTTTCCCACCAGCATTGGGGCAAACCCCCAGTTGTCGGTGTATGGATTGAGCGCCCAACTGGCGTCAGCCTTGTCCGAACGTCTGAAAACAGCGTGAAAAACCGTTCGATTCACGGCATTTATCTACATAAGTCGACTTGGCCGACCGGGATGGCTGCGATACCATCCGATTCCCCAACGGACTCCGCCAGGACGACGCGATGAACCGAGTGTTGTACCCAGGTACCTTCGACCCGATTACCAAAGGCCATGGCGATCTGGTCGAACGCGCCTCTCGCCTGTTCGACCATGTGATCATCGCGGTAGCCGCCAGCCCCAAGAAAAACCCGTTGTTTCCCCTGGAACAACGCGTGGAGCTGGCACGTGAGGTCACCCGGCACCTGCCTAATGTAGAAGTGGTGGGCTTTTCGACACTGCTGGCACACTTTGCCAAGGAGCAGAACGCCAATGTGTTCCTGCGTGGCCTGCGCGCGGTGTCGGATTTCGAATATGAATTCCAGCTGGCCAACATGAACCGACAACTGGCGCCGGACGTGGAAAGCCTGTTCCTCACACCGTCGGAACGTTATTCGTTCATTTCCTCGACGTTGGTTCGCGAAATCGCCGCTTTGGGCGGAGATATCACCAAATTCGTGCACCCGGCCGTCGCAGACGCGCTGACGCTGCGCTTCAAGAAGTAAGACCGCTCACTCGGCGCCCGCTCGCACTGCGGGCGCCAATGCGGCACAATTGCGCGCATTCGTTTTCAGATGCCTTGGCTGACAGCCCTGGCAGGAGTTCTCATGTCCCTGATCATCACCGACGATTGCATCAATTGCGACGTCTGCGAACCCGAGTGCCCGAACGCTGCGATTTCCCAGGGTGAAGAGATCTACGTGATCGACCCCAACCTGTGCACCCAGTGTGTCGGCCACTACGATGAACCCCAGTGCCAGCAGGTGTGCCCGGTGGATTGCATTCCGCTGGATGAGGCGCATCCCGAGACTGAAGAGCAGTTGCTGGAGAAGTACCGCAAGATTACCGGTAAGGCCTGAGGTTCTTCACTGCCTGTAAGGGCCTCATCGGGGGCAAGCCCCCGATGGCTATAGCCGCCCTTACACAGCAATCAGCTCTGACACTTGGGGCAAAACACACTCGCCCGCTGCCCCAGCAGCACATTGCGCAATTCGGTCCCGCAGACCTTGCACGCCTCGCCGCCCCGGCCATACACGAACAGTTCCTGCTGGAAATAGCCCGGCTGCCCGTCGCCGCCAATAAAGTCGCGCAAGGTGGTACCGCCCCGCTCGATCGCCGCAGCCAGCACGCGCTTGATTTCAATCGCCAGCCTCAGGTAGCGCGCCCGCGAGATACCGCCCGCTGCGCGACGCGGATCGATGCCCGCCGCAAACAGCGCTTCGGTCGCATAGATATTGCCCACGCCCACCACCACTGCGTTATCCATGATGAACGGCTTCACCGCCATCGACCGTCCACGGGACTGCTGGAACAAGCGTTCGCCATCAAACAGCGCGGTCAACGGCTCGGGCCCCAGGCGGACCAGCAGCTCGTGATTATGCGGGTCCTGGCTCCAGAGCATTGCGCCAAAACGCCGGGGGTCGGTGTAGCGCAGGGCCAGGCCGGACTCCAGCTCGATGTCCACATGTTCATGCTTGGCCGCAGGCATGCCGACTTCCACCAGGCGCAGGTTGCCCGACATGCCCAGGTGGCTGATCAAGGTGCCCACTTCGGCGTTGATCAACAGGTACTTGGCTCGCCGCTCCACCAGCACGATGCGCTGGCCGGACAGGCGCACATCGAGGTCTTCGGGGATCGGCCAGCGCAGGCGACGCTCACGCACCACCACACGGCTGACGCGCTGGCCCTCCAGGTGCGGGGCAATCCCGCGCCGGGTGGTTTCGACTTCTGGTAACTCAGGCATGTGTACCTCGGGAAGAAAGGCTCAGTGCGCGCCCAGTTCGCGGATCGACAACTTCATGCTTTCGAAGTCGTAGTCCGACAGGCCCACGTAATCGAGCACCAGGTGGCTGATCGCATCCCACTCATGGTCAACGGCCTGATTGCCCAGCACGCGACAGGACGAACAGATGTGCTCGGCCATTTTCAGGATCGCCAGCAGGTTTTTAAGCACAGGGTTACGCGACGACTCATCGCTGAAAATCGCCAGGGCATTGTGGTGATTGGCGATGGCGTCGGTCACATGCTCCGGCAGGCGCCAGGACTTGGCGGTGTAGTAACCCACCACCGCATGGTTGGTGTTGAACGCGTTGTTCTCGGTGTCGACCACGCGGCAATCCGGGCCGGCATTGGCGTAGGCCTGCTCCAGCACCGTCATGTAGTTCGGGAACCGCTTGAGCATCAGCGGCACGCCGCAGTCGTGGAACAGGCCCAGGGCATAAGCTTCGTCAACCGCCTGGGAGCCGGTGCGCTTGGCCAGGCTCAGGCACGTCATTGCCACATCCTGGGCGGTGTCCCAGAAGCGGTTGAGCGTGACAATGGTGTCGTCGCTCATCTCGCCCTTGATCGACAGCGCATTGATCAGGTTGATGACCGAGCGGCTGCCCAGCAGGTTCACTGCGCGCTGAATCGAGGCGATCTTGTTGCTCAGGCCGTAATACGGCGAGTTGACGATCTTCAGCAACGCGCCGGACAGGCCCGGGTCCTGGGCGATCAACCGGGCGATCACTTCCAGGTCCGGGTCGGGCATGTACTGCTCCATCTGCAAATCCACCATGATTTGCGGCTGGGGCGGCACGCTGATGCCTTGCAGGACCTGCTGGATCTGTTCGGCGGAAAGCTCTTGGGACATAAGTACACACTCTGGGCTAGGTGTGGATTCTACCCTTTAAGCAGACCGGGCCGACACCCAATTGCCCGATTGAAACCGGACTAAATGTGGGAGGGGGCTTGCCCCCGATTGCGGTATCTCAGTGAAAGATGAACTGACTGATCCACCGCTATCGGGAGCAAGCCCCCTCCCACATGTCCGGCGGCGCGGTCAGTAACGACACAACAGGGTATACTCCCGCTCTTTTTTCCGGAGCGACGTCATGTCCCTGCCAAGCCTGCGTCTCAAAGCCAACGCCGATCGTCGTTTGCGCAACGGCCACCTGTGGGTCTACAGCAACGAAATCGACGTGGCCGCCACCCCACTTCACGGCTTTCAGGCAGGCGACCAGGCTATCCTGGAAGCGGCCGGTGGCAAGACCCTGGGCATCGTGGCCATGAGCCCGAACAACCTGATCTGCGCCCGCCTGCTGTCGCGTGATATCAAATTGCCGCTGGACAAGTCGCTGCTGGTGCACCGCCTGAACGTCGCCCTGTCCCTGCGTGACCGCCTGTTCGACAAGCCGTTCTACCGCCTGGTCTATGGCGACTCCGACCTGCTGCCGGGCCTGGTGGTCGACCGTTTCGGCGATATCCTGGTGGTACAGATCGCTTCGGCGACCATGGAAGCCCATAAAGAGGACGTAATCGCGGCCCTCACCCAAGTGCTCAAGCCCAGCGGCATCCTGTTCAAGAACGACTCTGCCGCGCGCGACGCCGAAGGCCTCAACCGCTATGTCGAAACCGTCTTCGGCCTGGTGCCGGAGTGGGTGGCACTGGAAGAAAACGGCGTGAAATTCGAAGCCCCGGTGATCCAGGGCCAGAAAACCGGCTGGTTCTACGACCACCGCATGAACCGCGCCCGCCTGGCGCCGTATGCCAAAGGCAAGCGCGTGCTCGACCTGTACAGCTACATCGGCGGCTGGGGCGTGCAAGCCGCCGCTTTCGGCGCCAGTGAAGTGTTCTGCGTCGACGCGTCGGCCTTCGCCCTCGATGGCGTGGAGCGCAACGCCGCGCTGAACGGCGTCGCCGAGAAGATGACCTGCATCGAAGGCGACGTCTTCGAAGCCTTGAAAGAACTGAAAGCCAGCGAAGAACGCTTCGACGTGATCGTCGCCGACCCACCGGCCTTCATCAAACGCAAAAAAGACATGAAAAACGGCGAAGGCGCCTACCGCCGCCTGAACGAGCAAGCCATGCGCCTGCTCAGCAAGGACGGCATCCTCGTCAGCGCCTCGTGCTCCATGCACCTGCCCGAAGACGACCTGCAAAACATCCTGCTCACCAGCGCCCGCCACCTGGACCGTAACATCCAGATGCTCGAACGCGGCGGCCAGGGCCCGGATCATCCGGTGCACCCGGCGATTGTCGAGACGCGGTATATCAAGAGCATTACGTGTCGGTTGCTGCCCAATAGCTGATTAACATCTGAATGGGGGATCCAAAATGGATCTCCCATGATTTCATTACATCTAAGCCATTCAACCCGACCGTATTTTACCGACTGCCTATTAAACATAGAACAACTATCCCACGCCACTTCGTAGTACCAATCCGACAAAAAAACTCGAATACTCCTACGCGTTTTTTTCTTGAAATTTCATCATTAAATCCTATTATTCAATTGTCACCGATGACGGCGACACTTTAATTAAATATAAAATTGAAAATAAGGAGATCCAAAATGAAAAATATCAAACTGGAAACTTCCCACATCGCCAACTTGGCTTTCTTGGTAGCATTGAAAGCCCGCTAAGCAACTAAAACGCTGGGGAGTGCCGGCTACCCAGCGTTTTTTTCCGCTCCGCACGGAGGCAGTGCAATGCATATAAACCCTTATATATTTATACTCCCCAAAACACCTACAGTGATAGTTTGGAACTATAAAAATCACAAACAATACGAGCTTAATCTAGAATACTCAGCACGACTCACCAAACTGATAAACGATCCAAAAATCTTCGATAATTCAAACCCAATAGACACTCAGCTATTAGAAGCCGAAATTTTGACAGACACACCTTCTACGCCAATTAATTGGGGCTGGGATGAGTTATCAAAAATTTTCCATATTGGCACCAAAAACATACCTTGTGATCAAGTGCCCGAAAACGCTGATGAATGGGCGAACATCTACCTAGACCATTGTAAAAAAACATTATCAACGTCTCCCCCTCCAGCCCGAATTCACACACACAAAGCTGACACTCTATTAATTCGTTTACCAACACCTGTTAATCTGTCAGAAAAATCACTTCAAAGTGCATTATTCACTCGAAAAACCTGTCGTACATTCACAGGCGAGTCCGTGGACTTGCAAACCATAAGTACAATACTTTATTTATGCTTAGGGCACTTAAAAGAAAGAGCCTATAATATTGATGAAAGTGTTGCGAAAGGACTTGAAGCGCGAAGGAGTAGCCCTTCCGGTGGAGGACTGAACGCGTGTGAAGGTTTTCTTTATGCTAAAAACATAGATGGATTGAAACCCGGCATTTACGCTTACAACGCACCCGACCACACTCTAAGCACCGTTAATACGCAACTGAATACAGCATTGGGACAAGTGCTTTCAGGACAGCACTTTATTAACGACCTCCCGACAGGTCTTTTCATTACCTGCCGATTTGACAAACTCTGGTGGAAATACGAGCACTCACGAGCTTATCGAATGGCTTATGTCGAAGCTGGCCATATTTCACAAACCTATCAACTCGTCGCGACAGCAATGGGATTGAACACTTGGTTAACGGGCGCACTTACGGACAATCAAGTTGAATCCTTATTAAGAGTTGAAGAAAACAACCCTGAACAAGTTTTATTTTTTGTCGGGTGCGGTAAAAGCGACGGACAAGTGATGTGCAAGGAACTAAAATCGCTGCTAAACAGCTGAGGGGAGAAATTATGGTTGAGCCGCTCATCGATTCTGGCCTGTGGAAAAACAGCTTCACTCTTGGGGACTGGAACACCCGCGCATCAGTACGAGCCAGTGATTACCAATACAAGTTGCCTCCAGATCTAGAAAAACAACTGGAGTCAAGAGATTGGTTCCCTCCCGCTCTACTTCCCTATCTTAGGCATCCTGAAGTCAGATTAGCCGATAAAGCCATCACTAAACGTCTTTGCGCTAATCACTTAGTAAATTTCCTGAACTACACAACACTACTTGAACACCGGATTGTTAATCGCTCCGTAGAGATAATAGTTCATGACGAGCTCGAATTTGCGATACCTTCTCGTATGAAAACGGCAGCACTGCAACTTTACACTGATGAAGGTTATCACGCGCTATTTTCCTACCAGCTTGCCGAACAAATTAGTGAGTTTTATGGCACAACTACTCCATCGACTATGCACAGACGAATAATAAAACTCAATCAATTAATCGACACCACCCCGGATGAGCAGAAATCGATCACATGGCTTCTAGTTGGTTTCGTATCGGAAACGATTATTGCAAAGGACCTACGTGACGTTTATCAAAAAACTTTAGTCTGCTGCGTTCAGGAGATGCTCAAAGAGCACCTAGCTGACGAGGCCCGGCACAGTCGCTATTTTAGCGAGGTTTTTCATTATCTGTGGCTTCAAATGAGTGACGAGCAACGCATCTCATCTGGCAGACAGCTCTTAGATATTATCCTGATCTTCTTTGAAACGGATCAAAAATGGCTCGAATGGAGTTTACGAAGCGTGCAATTAAGTGAGACCGCTGTCAAGCAAATCCTGACCATGATGGCTGACCCGCAGGCCCATATTCTTCGCGCTCGCGAAGGTGCTAGCCCCACATTTCAAGCTTTGAAAAAAGCAGGTTTTTTTAAACAACCTAAGATTCGTCAACTGTTCTCAAACATGGCGCTTATAGATGAATAAGACACGTACCGCTGTCGGTGACAAAAAAAGACAAAGATCGGCGATCATTCTATTAATGACTATGGTGTTACTTGGTGTTTTTCCTCTGGATGTCTTACTCCCTTCTTTTCCCGCACTAGCTGAACACTTTCATAATAAGCCTTCGGACATTGCGTTCTCTATCAGCCTTTTTGCTATCGGCATCTCCCTATCACAACTTTTAATCGGGCCACTCTCAGATATCATAGGCCGCAAGGGGTTATTGATTGGAGGGATGGTTGTAGCCATTGTAGGTGCCACCGGTTGCGTATTCTCGACCGAATATGGGTGGTTTCTGATATTTCGAATGGTCCAAGCCATCGGTTGCGGCTCCTTCGTACTGTCACAGGCGTTGGTTCAGGATATGTTTGAAGGTAAAGAAAGAGACCAACTGAGGATCCTGATGATCACGGCAAGCGGAGTTTTTATCTCAGTATCCCCTCTACTTGGTAGTGTACTGCAACAGTTTCTTGACTGGCCTGGGAGCTTTTTTCTTTTTATCGCATTGGCCCTTGGTGTTTTGTCAAAATCGTTTTTTTTATTGGATGATTATCACGTAACTCATCACCCGAATGGAGAGATTTTCCGCACTTATCAACGGGTACTCAGCAACCGCAGTTTCGTCGGTTACTGGCTAATTGCAGCAATTGCTTTCGCCTGCCACTTTTCATTCATCGTCATATCACCGCTCATCTTCATGGATCAGTTGCAGCTATCCACTTATGAATTCTCACTAACCTTGCTACTTTACGGCGCGGCCTATATTGCTGGCGGCATCGTAGCTCGCATACTCGCTAATAGGCTGGCGCCCAAGGTTCAAATCGTGCTCGGTTTGGCCCTGATTTTTTGTTCTGGGCTATTGATGCTCTTTTTTTCCAGCACTTTTGAGCTTTCAACGATGACAGTATTAATCCCAATGATCGTCTGCACCACCGGAACTACCATTTGTCGGCCCATCGCTACCTCTAAAGCTATGGACGTGTTTCCGGAAAATGCAGGCACCGCGGCGTCGGCAGGGAACACTTTAATTTTTATACTGGGTGGATTGATTAGCGCATTGATCAACATGAGTACAGATAACCCGCAGATGACCCTGGCATTAGCTTTTTTGCTGCTGAGTACAGCGGCCCTCGTGTTGAATTCATTGATTTCACGTCGCCTGGAATTGCTGAACGTCGGTTGAACCCGCCAATACACATGCGGCCATTCCCTCCAGCCGCCAGCGGTGTAGAATCGGCCCTATTCATCGCCAGTCATCCCCCGGCGGGTTTATGAGCTCGAGGCCCAAGCACGCGGCGATCCCGCGACGCGAGTGGCAACTTCCGGACACACGGCCATTTTCTGAGTGTTCCAGACGTCAATAGAAGCTCACTCCCTTTTGATACCGATTAGCCGCCCGGAGTGCTCCAATGCCTGATTACCGCTCGAAAACATCCACCCATGGCCGCAACATGGCCGGCGCCCGCGCATTGTGGCGTGCCACGGGGATGAAAGATGACGACTTCAAGAAGCCGATCATCGCGATTGCCAACTCGTTTACCCAGTTCGTACCCGGCCACGTCCACCTCAAGGACCTGGGCCAACTGGTCGCCCGCGAGATCGAACGCGCCGGTGGCGTGGCAAAAGAATTCAACACCATCGCCGTGGACGACGGCATCGCCATGGGCCATGACGGCATGCTGTATTCGCTGCCGAGCCGCGAGATCATCGCCGACTCCGTGGAGTACATGGTCAACGCCCACTGCGCCGATGCCATTGTGTGCATCTCCAACTGCGACAAGATCACCCCCGGCATGTTGATGGCCGCCCTGCGCCTGAACATTCCGGTGATCTTCGTCTCCGGCGGCCCGATGGAAGCCGGCAAGACCAAGCTTGCCTCCCATGGCCTGGACCTGGTCGACGCCATGGTCATCGCGGCCGATTCCAGCGCGTCTGACGAGAAGGTCGCGGAATACGAGCGCAGCGCCTGCCCGACCTGCGGTTCGTGCTCCGGCATGTTCACCGCCAACTCGATGAACTGCCTGGTGGAAGCCCTGGGCCTGGCCTTGCCGGGTAACGGTTCCACACTGGCCACCCACAGCGACCGCGAGCAACTGTTCCTGCAGGCCGGCCGCACCATCGTCGAGCTGTGCAAGCGTTACTACACCGAGAACGACGAGTCGGTGCTGCCGCGCAACATCGCCAACTTCAAGGCCTTCGAAAACGCTATGACCCTGGACATCGCCATGGGCGGTTCCACCAACACCATCCTGCATTTGCTGGCCGCCGCCCAGGAAGCCGAGATCGACTTCGACCTGCGCGACATCGACCGCCTGTCACGCCACGTGCCGCAACTGTGCAAGGTCGCGCCGAACATCCAGAAGTACCACATGGAAGACGTGCACCGCGCCGGCGGGATCTTCTCGATCCTGGGCTCCCTGGCCCGTGGCGGCCTGCTGCACACCGACCTGCCGACTGTGCACAGCAAGTCCATCGCCGAAGGCATCGCCAAGTGGGACATCACCCAGACCGACGACGAAGCCGTGCACACCTTCTTCAAGGCAGGCCCTGCAGGCATCCCGACCCAGACCGCGTTCAGCCAGTCGACCCGTTGGGACACCCTGGACGACGACCGTGAAAATGGCTGCATCCGCAGCGTCGAGCACGCCTACTCGCAAGAAGGCGGCCTGGCCGTGCTGTATGGCAACATCGCCCTCGACGGTTGCGTGGTGAAGACCGCGGGTGTGGATGAGTCCATCCACGTCTTCGAAGGGCGCGCCAAGATCTACGAAAGCCAGGACAGCTCGGTGCGCGGCATCCTCGCCGACGAAGTGAAAGAAGGCGACATCGTGATCATCCGCTACGAAGGCCCGAAAGGCGGCCCGGGTATGCAGGAAATGCTCTACCCCACGTCGTACCTCAAATCCAAAGGCCTGGGCAAGGCCTGCGCCCTGCTCACCGACGGCCGCTTCTCCGGCGGCACTTCGGGCCTGTCCATCGGCCACGCTTCGCCGGAAGCCGCTGCCGGTGGCGCGATTGGCCTGGTGCAGGATGGCGACAAGGTGTTGATCGACATCCCGAACCGTTCGATCAACTTGTTGATCAGCGATGAAGAACTGGCGGCGCGTCGGGTCGAGCAGGATAAGAAAGGCTGGAAGCCGGTGGAGAAGCGTCCACGTAAAGTGACCACTGCACTGAAGGCTTATGCGCTGCTGGCTACCAGCGCAGACAAAGGCGCAGTGCGCAACAAGGCAATGCTGGATGGGTTGTAAGTTTTAATCTGCCTTCGCCCAATCGTTGTCACGACAGAATGCCCCGCACACGCGGGGCATTTTTATACAGTCGCCTGACGTATCTCGTCTCTTGCACTGACATCAGGAACGCTTTCACCGAATCGCCCACCAACCGAGACGATCGACTTGGCTAAAAGGTGGAACAATGAAAATACTGGACGGCGTTTCTTCAGCTGAAGTGTGGCCCCAAGAACTCCCCCCCTCTCCACTTCAGCGTTCTCAAAACGGCATCAGGCGGTTATGCCCTGACGAGAAGGCCGCCACCTTGCTCGGCAAAACCATCAGCCCTGAAACTGCATTTCGGATGAGGGAGATGGTCACGGTGGACAGTCGAGGCATGATCACCAAGGTTCACGCCAAGCACTTGTCGAGCAGAAACTTTACAGACATCGCCGGTGCAATCACCTCTCCCCTGACTCATCGACCACAGCCTGCCGATGAGCTGATAAGGACACCCAAGGAAGTACTGCTGGCGTTGACGCTGGCGGTGGCAGAGTCGGCACTGGATGCCGCTGTCAAAACACCTATCATCGAGAACCTGAAAGCAAGCTGGCTGGGTAACGAAAGTTCAAAAGAAATTACGCACGCTCTTATTGAGCAGCTTCAGCTCGAACTGTCATCCGAACCGGAAAAAAACCAGGCATTGATCGCGCAGATAGAGACGATATCGACTACCTTGGAAAAGGAGTTCTATATCACCAAGCGCAATGACAATTACTATGGGCGCCTGTTCGATACGGCCTTTTCGGAATACGTTATTCATCATCCCTCGCCGGAATCGCACACTATCAATGAGATACTGACGCGCACACTGCTAAAGGACTTCAATAGTTACCACCCCTCCACGCAACACGTTCTGTGCGAGGACATCCATCGGCGGATGCGGGCTGACCCACCCGGCTGGCGCGAGCAGATCAGCGAATCTCAAAAGTTCCTTCAGAATCCCGAGCCGCAGAACTTTGCCGCCATGCTGCATAGCAGCGACCCGCATGCCATTGCGCTGACCTTGTCGCTGGCGGTGAAATATATGCTGGCGGCCCCCAACTTAAACCCCCTGACCAACGTGGCGACACAGCACTATGGGAATGTCATCAACGACCAGCGGCAGCTGATTAAATCTCTCAAAAATAGAAACTTTCGCAGCGACCAATATGGGCTGTTGCTACCTCATCAATCAGCGCCCCACCAACAGACCCATCTGCCGGGTACCCTGGGCATCAGGCCTATCGACCGTTATCAACCTGCCACACTGGGCATAACCTCACACAATCGAGCCGCGCTGCACGCCGAGCGCTCAATCGGCATCGGCATGTCCGGCAGCACTAACCTGTTGAACCATTTATTTAAAAAACTGGCCGAGGACGGCCAGGTATTCTCCATGGAACATGCGAAAGCCCTGACCGCCGCCTATCTCACCTTCAGTGGAGGCCACTCCCTTAACGAAGCCTATACGGTGTTTTCGTATGACGATAAGAAAGACTTCACACCCCTATGTTTCAATCAGCTGGCAAGTGCGGACCACTATAATGCCGACGCCGTGAATCACGCGTATCAGAACGTACTTGAAGCCTGCAAATTATTAAACACGTCGCGCTCTGGGTAGTAATGTTACAGGTGCTGTTTTAACGCTTAACATCAATGCCCCGCACTGGGCTGCGGCAATTTTTTTGCCTGAAAAATCACACTGACAAACACGATCAACGGTGGGTGGGGGCCTGCCCTTGATAGGGGCGTGTCAGCCAAGGATGAACTGACTGGTCGACCGCCATCGGGAGCAAGTCGAATCGTCGCCCCCCCCCTCCCACATTGTATTGCGCCCTGCCTGCTACTGGATGTCTTCCGGTTTGACGATCACCCAGTTCTTGTCCGCCGTTACCGGCAACCCTTCCTTGGCCTGCGCTGCCGCGTGCTTGGCGATCATGCCGTTAAGTTGGGTCATGTATTTGTCCTTGCGGTTGATCCATAGGTGAATGCCGCCCTTGGCCACATCCACGTCGTGGAAAAGCATGTAGCCATCGCTGGTCGGCGTGTCGCCGCCAACAATCACCGGTTTCTTCCATTCGTCGATATAGGTGAGGATCGCCGCGTGCTTGCCGGCCATCCAGGTCGCCGGGGTCCATAGGTAAGGCGTCAGTTCCAGGCCGAGGTTGGCCTTCTCGTCATACTTGCCGGCGGCAATCTGTTTGCGCGCGGTGGTCAGTTCGCCTGTGGTGCGGTCCTTGAGCAGGGTGGTCACACCGATCACATTCTCGGGTTTGACGTTGTAGCCGTACTTCGGGTCGGCGGCGACCATGCGCACCAGTTCCTCGGAGGCGGCGGTCATCACGTACACCTCGATGCCGTTCTCCATCAGCTTGTTGTACAGCTCGGCCTGGCCGGTGAAGACTTTCGGTGGCGGCACCTCGGACGTCTTCACCGTGTCGCCTTCAAAATAGCTGACGGGCACGGGTTTGCCGGAGGCCATCAACTCGTCAACCTGGACCTTGAGTTCCTTGAGAGTAAACCCGGAAAACACCTGGGCCACCCACGGGTAGCACACCATGTCGTCCACTTCGCAGAGGCGATAGTAGTAACTGAACAGGCTTTCCTTATGGTCGGGGGTGTCTTTGAACGGCATCAGCTTGAGCGACGGATCGAGGCTGTCGCGGGTGATCAGGCCCTTGTTTTCCATGTACGGCAGCAGGGACTCTTCAAGGTCGTAGCGGTAGCTGGTGTTGTCCATGTCGAACACCGCGAAGTTACCCTTGTTGGCATTGGCGGCGATCATCTCGTTCAACTGTTTGGCGGCGGGCGCCGGCCAGTGTTTCAACTCGGTGGCGGCGAACGCCTGGCTGGCAAGCCCGAGGCAAAGAGCGGCGGCAAGCAATTTCGGCGCGAGCTTCATAAGCGTTTCTTCCTGAATGAGAGACATCGACGCTAACAAATCCCTGTGACAGTTCCCGTGTCGAGCCCGACCCTGTGCGTCCTGATTCCGCCACAGTCGTATGTCAGAGCGTCAAACGCTTATTCCAAAAACGACAGTGGCCATTCCATATCGGTATTAAATCAATATATTTCAAGCTGTTAGGCTTCCCGGTTCGCAATCGCAGGCTCACGCGATTGGCTGCCTTCTCAACGGAGCTTCAATGAATCTTCCCCTGATTCTCAACTTACTGGTGTTCGTGGCCCTGTTGCTGGGCCTGGCACAAACCGGCCGTACGAACTGGAGCCTCGCCAAGAAGGTGCTGTTCGCCCTGGTGCTTGGCGTGGTGTTCGGCGTGGTGCTGCACGCCATCTATGGGGCCGGTCACCCGGTGCTCAAGGCCTCCATCGGCTGGTTCGACCTGGTCGGCAATGGCTATGTGCAATTGCTGCAAATGATCGTGATCCCGCTGGTGTTCGCCTCGATCCTCAGTGCCGTGGCGCGCCTGCACAACGCCTCGTCCCTGGGCAAGATCAGCTTCCTGACCATCGGCACCCTGCTGTTCACCACCGCGATCGCAGCGCTGATCGGTATCGGCCTGACCAACCTGTTCGGCCTGACCGCCGAAGGGCTGGTCGCCGGCACCCAGGAAATGGCGCGCCTGCAAGTGATCCAGAACGATTACGCGGGCAAGGTCGCCGACCTGAATATCCCGCAATTGCTGCTGTCGTTCGTGCCGGCCAACCCGTTCGCCGACCTGGCCCGGGCCAAGCCGACGTCGATCATCAGCGTGGTGATTTTCGCCGCGTTCCTGGGGGTTGCCGCGCTGCAACTGCTCAAGGATGACGTGGAAAAAGGCCAGAAGGTGCTCAACGCCATCGACACCCTGCAAGCCTGGGTGATGCGCCTGGTGCGCCTGGTCATGAAGCTGACCCCGTACGGTGTGCTGGCGCTGATGACCAAGGTGGTCGCCAGCTCCAACCTGCAGGACATCATCAAGCTCGGCAGCTTTGTCGTAGTGTCGTACCTGGCCCTGGGCCTGATGTTTGTGGTGCATGGCCTGTTACTGTCGCTGGCCGGGGTCAATCCGCTGCGCTTCTTGCGCAAGGTCTGGCCGGTACTGACCTTTGCCTTTACCAGCCGCTCCAGCGCCGCCTCGATCCCCTTGAGTATTGAAGCGCAGACCCGCCGCCTGGGTATCCCGCAGTCCGTTGCCGGTTTCGCCGCGTCGTTTGGTGCGACCATCGGCCAGAACGGCTGCGCAGGCCTCTATCCCGCGATGTTGGCGGTGATGGTCGCGCCGACCGTCGGCATCAATCCGCTGGACCCGCTGTGGATCGCCACGCTGGTAGCGATTGTGACCCTGAGTTCGGCGGGTGTGGCGGGCGTGGGCGGTGGTGCGACCTTCGCGGCCTTGATCGTACTGCCGGCCATGGGTTTGCCGGTGTCACTGGTGGCGCTGCTGATTTCCGTGGAGCCGCTGATCGACATGGGCCGTACGGCGCTGAACGTGAATGGCTCGATGACGGCAGGGGCGATTACCAGCCAGATCATGGGGCAGACGGATAAGGCGCTGCTCGATGCCGATGAGCATGCTGAATTAGCGCAAGTCTGATAGACCGCTATCGGGGGCAAGCCCCCTCCCACATTTTGATTTGTGAATACATTCAAGTGTGGGAGGGGGCTTGCCCCCGATGCTTTTAACCTTTTTCCCAGACTTCGAAGTTGTAAGCCGGCTTATCACCGTCGGCTGGGTTCTGCAGATTCGACACCAACGTCCATTGGTTCGCATCAAACGCCGGAAACCACGCATCCCCCTCCGGGCTCAACGCCACCCGCGTCAGGTACAGACGATCCGCCTGCGCCAGCCCCTGCGCATACAACTGCGCGCCACCGATCAACATCAGCTCGTCCACGCCCTGGGCCTTGGCCCATTCCTCAGCGCGCGCTATCGCCGCCTCCAACGACGGAAAAACTTCCGCACCTTCGAGCGCCAGGTCGGTCTGACGGCTGACCACAATATTCAGCCGCCCCGGCAATGGTCGGCCCAGGGAATCCCAGGTCTTGCGCCCCATGATGATCGGCTTGCCCAGGGTGGTGGCCTTGAAATATTTGAAATCCCCCGGCAAATGCCAGGGCATGCTGTTGTCGACGCCGATCACGCGGTTTTCACCGAGGGCTGCGATCAGGCTTAAAGGGAGAGTTTTTTTCATGGCCACGAGCATACCAGAGCCCCGCGCAGCTTTCCCCAACAGGGCGCACAGCGGTTATGCTCCAACCTCACGAACACAACAGGATGGCGCGTGACTGCACTGAACCCGCTGCACACACTCTGGCTGACCGAAGCCGTGCGCCTGCGCGAAGAACACGCCGGGCCCCTGGAGGACCTCGAAGCCAACCGGCTGGCCCGCACGGGCGGCGGTGATTTGCCGACGCGCATCGTGCATCGCGCGCTGCACCTGGCCGAACGCGATGGCCTGACGGGCGCGCTCACTCGCTGGTTGCAAGGCGCGCGCCTGGCCCTGGTACTGCTGGCGATAGTCGCGGTTATCAGCGGCGCCGGCCTGGCGTTTGCCGCGCTGGGCAATGGCCTGGCGCCGGTGAATGTGTTCTGGGCCCTGGGCAGCCTGCTCGGCCTGAACCTGATTGTGCTGCTCAGTTGGGCCCTGGGCCTGGTGTTTGCCGGCGAACACAGTGCCAGCCTCGGTCGCCTGTGGCTGTGGCTCAGTGAAAAACTCGCCCGCGACGCCAAGGCCGCGCAACTGGCGCCGGCGCTGCTGCTGTTGCTGCAACGCCAGAAACTCAACCGCTGGGCGGTCGGTGTGCTGGTCAATAGCCTGTGGTTGCTGGCGCTGCTCAGCGCGATGGTGATTTTGCTGATGCTGCTCGCCACCCGGCGTTACGGCTTTGTGTGGGAAACCACCATACTCGGTGCCGACACCTTCATCGCCGTCACCCAGGCCCTCGGCACCCTGCCCGCCCTGCTCGGTTTCACTGTACCGACAGTTGAAATGATCCGCGCCAGCGGCGATTCCGCCCTGAATATCGAAAGCGCCCGCCAAGCCTGGGCCGCCTGGTTGGTGGGCGTATTGCTGGTCTACGGCCTGCTGCCCCGGCTGATCCTCGCCCTGCTCTGCCTGTGGCGCTGGAAGATCGGGCGTGCGGCGTTGCGTCTGGACCTCAACCTGCCCGGCTACGCCCAACTGCGCGAACGCCTGATGCCCAGCAGCGAGCGGCTGGGCGTCAATGATGCGGCGCCGGAACACCTGCACCACGTGACCGGAGGCGTCAGCGAGCTGCAAAGCGATGGCGCGCTGCTGGTCGCCATCGAACTGGACGACCAGCGTCCCTGGCCACCCAAAATGCCCGGCAATGTGAAGAACGCCGGCATCCTCGACAGCCGCGAATCGCGCAACAAACTGCTGGAGCAGATCACGCGCTTCCCACCCGCGCGCCTGGCCATCGCCTGCGACCCACGCCGCTCGCCCGACCGCGGCAGCCTGGCGTTGATCGCCGAACTGGCGCGCAGCGCCACCGCCACGCGCGTGTGGCTGCTGCAAGCGCCGCCCGGCCAGGCGCTGGACGCCGAGCGCCTGGGCGACTGGCACAGCGCGCTGCAGCAACTGGAACTGCCCTTCGCTGACTGCGCGCCGCTGAACTGGCTGGAGACAGGTCATGACTAAACCGCTGAAGCTCGCCGTGGTCGGCCATACCAATGTGGGCAAGACCTCGCTGCTGCGCACCCTGACCCGCGATGTCGGGTTTGGCGAAGTCTCCCATCGCCCCAGCACCACGCGGCATGTGGAAGGCGCACGCTTGTCGGTGGACGGCGAAGCCTTGCTGGAGCTGTACGACACCCCCGGCCTGGAAGATGCCATCGCCCTGCTCGACTACCTGGAACGTCTGGACCGCCCCGGTGAACGCCTCGATGGTCCGGCACGCCTGGCGCGGTTCCTGGAGGGCAGCGAGGCGCGCCAACGTTTCGAACAGGAAGCCAAGGTGCTGCGCCAACTGCTGGCCTCGGACGCGGGCCTGTATGTGATCGATGCCCGCGAGCCCGTGCTGGCCAAGTACCGCGACGAGCTGCAAGTGCTGGCCAGTTGCGGCAAACCATTGCTGCCGGTGCTCAATTTCGTCAGCAGCGCCGACCACCGCGAACCGGACTGGCGCGAAGCCCTGGCCCGCCTCGGCCTGCATGCGCTGGTGCGTTTCGACAGCGTGGCGCCGCCGGAAGATGGCGAGCGCCGATTGTATGAAAGCCTGGCCCTGCTGCTGGAAAGCGCACGACCGCAGTTGCAACGGCTGATCCTTGATCAGGAGGCCCAGCGCCAGGCCCGCCAGCAAAGCGCCGCGCGCTTGATCGCCGAATTGCTGATTGACTGTGCCGCCTGCCGCCGAAGTGTGGTGACCGAAGATGAACCCCAAGCCATCAGCGATTTACGCAAGGCCGTGCGCCAGCGCGAGCAAAAGTGTGTTGAGGCTCTGCTCAAGCTGTTCGGCTTCCGCCCGCAGGATGCCGCCGCCAGCGACCTGCCGCTGCTGGATGGCCGCTGGGGCGATGATTTGTTCAACCCCGAAACCCTCAAGCAGCTCGGTGTGCGGGTCGGGGGCGGGATTGCCGCAGGCGCAGCGGCCGGTGCCGGTGTCGACCTGCTGGTCGGAGGCCTGACCCTGGGCGCTGCCGCCCTGGCCGGTGCAATTGCCGGCGGCGCGCTGCAAACGGCGCGCAGTTATGGCAGCCGCCTGCTGGGCAAGATCAAAGGCCAGCGCGAGCTGACTGTGGATGACAGCGTGCTGCGCCTGCTCGCCCTGCGCCAGCGCCAGTTGCTCAAGGCCTTGAACCTGCGCGGGCATGCGGCGATGCATAGCATCAAGGTCGATACCCCCCAGGACAAGACGTGGCGCGAAGGTAAAATGCCGGAACCGCTGAACAAGGCCCGGGCCTATCCGCAGTGGTCGTCGCTCAACGCCCACGCCAAACTGAGCCAGACGGAACGTCAGGAGCAGGTCGAAGCATTGTCCGCCCTGCTTGAAGACCCCGTGCTGGCGCCTTGAGGCGTGGCGTCTCGCGGCGCAATGGCCACATCAAGTCCCGCTGACGCGTTGGTCGTACCATTTGAACGCCAGGAAGTTACGGCACATCGAGCTGACCAATGCCTTGTCAGCCCTGTCGATCACGCCGTTTCTATCCATATCGGTACGGCTGAAAGACTCCAGCACCCCGTTACCGTCGGCATCATAGCCAGCAGCCTGGTACGCCAGCGTGGCTTTGCGCACCGGGCTGCGGCGGTCCAGGAAGTTCAGTTGAACGCCGCTGGGCGGACTCTCCTGATCGTCCTGGATCGCGGCAATGACCAGCGTACGCTGCCGACTTTCCCCCCTGTTGAACCAGTGCAATTGCAAAAAGGTATTAGCGAACGCCTTGAGCAGGTAACTATCAATGACATTGCTTTGCCCGTCGAAATTAATGTCCCCGGCGAATTGGAAATCCACCGCTTTATCGGCATTCATATCAACAGCCACCGCTTCATGGCATAACTGATCGATGCCATCGGGGGAGCTTTCATAGAAATGCAGAATCACGGTGTCAGCCAGGCCGTTGCCACCACGATCCTGGGCGGTGGCTTTTAAATAACGCATCAGTACGGCTCCGTTGATCAGAGCAAGCACCTTACTGAGCGCTGCAATGTTGATTCCAGACGCTGCGTCCGCGTCCACCGTCTGAATTGCGCCAATCTCTTGAAGGCAACCAAAAACCGTAGTGCCTTGGCCCTCATGGTGACACCGTTCCCCACAACGCTGCGATGTTTCGCTCGGCCAGCGCCGGCCCCACACTCATGCCTACGCCGGTATGCATGAGCACAACATTGAGCCCCGCAGCCACCTGCAAGACCGAGAACGGCGCCGGCCCACGCGAGCCATACACGCCCTGCCAACGCTCCACCACCTGGATTTTGCAGCCGAGGGTCTGCTCGGCCAGCTCGATCAGCCAGTCATCGACCTGCTCGGCGTTGAAGGGCGATGCATCGCTGCCATAATCGTGGGAATCGCCGATGATCAAGTCGCCATGGGGCGTGGGGCTGATCAGCAGGTGAATCCCGTGCGCCTGCAGGTGCGGCGTTTCGCGCAGGATCTGCGCCTGTACCGCGGCGGCCTCGGGCAAGTCGGCAAACGCACCGTAATGCACGCAGCTGAGGCCGGTCAGCAAGGCATGTTGCAGGTTCAGGTCATGCGCCGGCCGTGCCCGCAGCATTTGCAGGCGGCAGACTTGCGGGTTGAGTGCGGCCATCGATTCGGCCAGCAGGGTCTGGTAGTCGTGACCGGAACACACAATGATCTGCTCGCCGCGAAAACGCCCCGCCGTACTGTGCAACTGGCCCGGCTCGACATCATGCACCAGGGTGGAAAAGTGAAACTCCACGTTCAGCGCTTGCGCCAAATAGTTGATCAGCGCCGGGATCGCTTCGCGCGAATAGAGTTGCTGGTCGTCCCTGCCATGCAGCGCGGCGCGGTGATGGCGGAATTGGCCAGCGTACAGGTCATTCAAGGCCGCGCCTTGCAGCAGCTCGACGTTGTAGCCGTGCTCGCGGGCACGCCCGAGGCAAAAGGCTTCGAGCAGATGCGCTTCGGCTTCGGTACGGGCGAACAGGTAGGCGCCATTGCGCTTGAGCGCAAACCCGGCCACCTGCGCCCAATGCCCCCAGATATCGCGGCTTTGCCGCGCAAGATCGAGCATCGGCCCCGGCGGCTGGCCGGTGACCAGCGCCTGGCCGAAGTTGCGCACCGAAGCGCCCAATGGTGTGGCGCTGCGTTCGAAGACCTTGACCTTGAGACCGCGTTTGGCGGCAGCGTAGGCGTGGGAGAGGCCGAGGATGCCGGCGCCGACAATCAGCAGGTCGCTGTGGTGTGTCATGTAGTGATGTCCTGTTTTCAAGACCGCTATCGGGGGCAAGCCCCCTCCCACATTTGAACCGTGTTTGCAGATCAAGAGTGGGAGGGGGCTTGCCCCCGATGAGGCCATCAGCCCAAACCGAGAAATTACTGACCCGCCACCTTCTCCGACTTCCCGTCATAACGCTTGCGCCACTCAGCCAGGATGCTGTCGCGATTCTTCGACGCCCACACAAAGTCGTTCCTGATCAACCGTTGCTCATAGTCGGCCGGCAATTCGGTCTGCGGCTTGGCGATCCCCGGTTGGGCGAGCACGGCGAAATTGTCCTTGTACAGCGCCATCGCCGCCGGGCTTGCAGAGAAGTCCGCGAGTTTTTTCGCAGCCTCGGCATGGGTCGTGCCCTTGATCACCGCCGTCGCTTCGATCTCCCAGCCCAGGCCCTCTTTCGGCAGGATGATGTCCAGCGGTGCGCCCTGGCGCTTCAACTGCACGGCCGGGTATTCAAACGAAATCCCGATCGGGAACTCACCGGATGCCGCCAACTTGCACGGCTTGGAGCCGGAGTGAACGTACTGGCCGATGTTCTGGTGCAGGTCGTCCATGTACTGCCAGCCCTGCTTCTCACCGAAGGTCTGCAACCAGGCGCTCACGTCCAGGAAGCCGGTGCCGGAGGAGGCCGGGTTGGGCATCACGATCTTGCCCTTGTACTCAGGCTTGGTCAGGTCCTGCCAGCTCACCGGTTTGCTCAGGCCCTGCTTTTCGGCCTCCACCGTGTTGAAGCAAATGGTCGCAGCCCATACATCCATACCGACCCAGGCCGGCGGGTTGGCGGTGTCGCGGTAGTTTTTGCCGATCTTGTCCAAATCCTTGGGCGCGTAGTTGTCCAGCAGGCCTTGCTGGTCGAGTATCGCCAGGCTGGAGGCGGCCAGGCCCCAGACCACGTCAGCCTGTGGGCGGTCTTTCTCGGCCAGCAGCTTGGCGGTGATGATGCCGGTGGAGTCGCGCACCCACTTGATCTCGACGTCGGGGTTGGCCTGTTCGAAGGCCTTTTTGTAGGTCTTCAACTGTTCGGCTTCGAGCGCCGTGTACACGGTCAGCTCAGTCTTGGCAAAGGCATTCAGGCTCAATGCAGTGAGTACGGCAGCGACCAGCGCCAGGGGTTTGAACATGGAATACCTCCTTTGAAGGATCATTGCCCGGGCGCGGTCTGGCGCCAGGCCTGGGAGCGGCGCAAGGCGCCACGTGAAGCCCACGCCAGCAGCAGCGAGACACCGCCAGAGGTGAACAGAATCAGGGTCGACATGGCCGCCGCGCCGCCCACATTGCCGGCGTCGTCCATGTTCAATACGGCGACGGCGGCGAGGAGGGTGTCGGGGCTGTAGAGAAAGATCGCAGCGGAGACGGTGGTCATTGCCGACACGAACAGGTAACGCAGAATATCCAGCAACGCGGGCAGGCAGATCGGAACCGTCACTTTCAGGTAATGGCGGTAGAGCGGCGCCTTGAGGGACAACGCGGCGGCTTCGAACTCGGCGTCCAGCTGGCGCAGTGCGGTGGTGGCGGTCATTTGTGCAGTGGTCAGGTAGTGAGCAATGGTGCACACCACCAGCAGCGCCATGCTGCCGTAGAACACATGCAGCGGGTTGCCGCCGAGGTTGAAAAAGAACACGTAGCCCAGGCCGAGCACCAGGCCCGGCACGGCCATCGGCACAAAGCTGAGCAGGCGCAGGGCCAGATTCAGGCCCGTTTGGCCCTTGGTCTTTTCCATCAAATAGGCGCCGGTGAAGATCAGCACACTGCCGATCAGCGCCGTGCACAGCGCCATGGTCAGGCTGTTGCGATAGGCCAGCCAACCGCCGCCGGCGGTGTCTTCGAACTGATAGTGGTTGAGCGACAGCGACAGGTTATAGGGCCAGAATTTGACCAGCGAGGAATACACCGCCATGCCGAACACCAGCAGCAGCGCCGCGCAGATCAGCAGCACGATTGCCAGGTAGCAGCCATCCCTTGGACGCGACGGCAGCGGTTGAAAGACCTGGGCACGGCCGCTCATGGCATCACCGTGACGGCGGCGCAACCACGCATCCACGCCAAAGCTGAACAGCGCCGGCAACAGCAGCACCATGCCGATCAACGCGCCACGCCCGAATTGTTGCTGACCGACCACGGCCTTGTAGGCTTCCAGTGCCAGCACCTGGTAGTCCCCACCTACCACCACCGGCACGCCGAAGTCGGTGATGGTCAGGGTGAACACCAGGCAGAACGCCGCGAACACCGCCTGGCGCGTGGCCGGCCAGGTGATGCTGCGAAACGCCCGGGCGGGGCTGGCGCCCATGCTGGAGGCGGCGTCGAACAAGCGCGCATCCGCCAGCGACAAGGCGGACAGCAGAATCATCAGGGCGTGTGGGAAGGTGTAAATCACTTCGCCCAGAACAATGCCCCAGAAGCCGTAGATATTGTCCGAGAGCAACCCGCGCAAGAGCCCCTGGTTGCCGAACAGATACACCAACGCGATGCCCGGTAACATCGAGGGCGCCATCAATGGCAGCAGCGACACGCCGCGCCAGATGACTTTGCCGGGAATCAAGGTGCGCTGCAGCGCGTAGGCAAACAGATAGGCCAGCGGTACGACGATGGCCGCTACGCTCAAGGAGACTTTCAGGCTATTGCCCAGCAACCAGTGGAAATTGGCGCTGGTCAGCAATGCCCGTGCGGCGATCAGGCCACCGCCCTGCCCGGCTTCACTGCTCAAGCCACGCCAGAAGATCGCCAGCAGCGGCAGCAGCACCGCCACCACCAACAGGCCCAGCCAGAGCCATTTGCCGCCGACCACGAAGAGGCGGTCGCCCCACTCGGCGCGAGCCATCTGACGCGGCAGCGGCACGCTCATGACCGCAGCCATCTCAGGCAAACACCTGCAGGCTGCGCGGCGGCAACGCCACCCAGATATCCTGGCTGCCCAGGCGCGGCATGTCGTGTGGCGTAAGTTCGGCCAGCAATGCGTGGCCCGGTAGCTGCGCCAGTTCGAAGCTCATGCGGCAGCGGTTGCCCAGAAAAGTGATCTCGCGGACCTTGGCCGCAAACAGGTTTTCTTCATGCACCGGCGGATTCACGCTGATGGCTTCCGGTCGGCAGAACAGGCGCCCGGATGTGGCCATGCCGGCGTCGTCGGCCAGACGCATATTCAGGCCACCGACCTGGGCGTGGCTGGCGCTGTTGCGGCTGAACGGCAACCAATTGCCCTGGCCGACAAACTCCGCCACGAACGGCGTGGCCGGGCGGTTGTAGATATCCTGAGGCGTCGCGTATTGCTCGACCTTGCCGTTGTTCATCACGGCGATACGGTCGGCCATCAGCATGGCTTCGTCCTGATTGTGGGTGACCATCAGCGTGGTGATGCCCAGGCGTCGTTGCAGTTGGCGCAGTTCGGTGCAGAGGTGCTCGCGAACCTGGGCATCGAGGGCGGACATCGGTTCATCCAGCAGCAATAACGAAGGTGCCGGTGCCAGGGCACGCGCCAGGGCTACTCGCTGCTGTTGCCCGCCGGACAATTGGCCGGGGTATTTCTTTTCGCTGCCGAGCAGGCCGACCAGTTCAAGCATCTGCCCGACACGCTTGCGCACCTCATCGCGGCCGCTGCCGGTAAGGCCGTAGCCGATGTTCGCTTCTACGGTCAGGTTGGGAAACAGCGCGTAGGACTGGAACAAGATGCCGTAGTCCCGCGCCTGGGGCGGCAGCCGGGAAACATCGCGGTCACCCAGGTAAATTTCGCCGCCGTCCTGGCGCTCAAGGCCGGCGATGCAGCGCAGCATGGTGGTCTTGCCGCAGCCGGACGGGCCCAGCAGGCACACCAGCTCGCCGGCGGCGACATCCAGCGACACGTTGTCCAGCGCGGTAAAGGCGCCGAAGCGTTTCTGGATGCCGCGCACCTTCATCGGTGCGCCGGGGTGGGTCAGGGCTGTGTGCATGGTGGCGCCTCATCGAACGGATGAAGGCCATGCTAGGGGCGGAATACTTCGCTGATGTGGCAGAAGGGCAAAAGGGCGTGATAGGGGTATTGGTGGATTTGGGTTGTGCCTGATCTACCGCTATCGGGGGCAAGCCCCCTCCCACATTTTGACCACATTCTCATGTTGGAACTCGGTCAACTGTGGGAGGGGGCTTGCCCCCGATAGGCCCTCAAGCCAGTCACAACACCTGAAGTGGCGACATTTCCTGAGCCAGGCCAAGGAAAGCCGCCGGCAGTCGCGCACCTTTGCGCTCCTTGAGGCAGTACAGATACTCCGGAATCTGCGGCGCATTCTCAAGGGTCAGCACCTTCAGCTGTGGATCATGCGGCACTTCCTGTCGCGCAATGATGCTGATGCCGATATTGCGCAGCACCGCCTCGCGGATCGATTCACGACTGCCGATTTCCAGCAGCGGCCCATAGCTGACGCCAGCCCCCTGGAGCATGTCTTCCGTCAGCCTGCGGGTGGTGGACCCCGCTTCACGCATCAGCAGCGTATGCCCGGCCAGCGCAGTCAACGGCACATGATCAAGCCTGGCCAACGGATGGTTGCGATGCACCGCCAATACCAGAGGATCAGTGCCCAGCACGCGGCGCACCAGACGGGAGTCTTCCAGCAATTGCGACGAGGCGGCAACGTCAACGCGGTAGTCGTCCAGCGCTTCGAGCACCTGCTGGGAGTTGCCGATTTCCACCGACACTTCCACTTGCGGCAGGCGTTCGCGAAAGGCTTTGACCAGATCGAGAATGTAGTACGGCGCCGTCGCAGCAATGCGCAAGGTACCTTGAACCTGGCCGTTGTTACGCAGGAAAAACTCGATATCCGCTTCCTGTTGCAACAGCGCCTTGACCATCGGCAACAGCCGCGCGCCTTCATCGCTCACCGTCAGACGGCGACCGCCACGGTAGAACAGTTCAACGCCGTATTGGCTTTCCAGGTTGCGAATCTGGGTGGTGACCGTGGGCTGGCTCAGGCCGAGTTTTTTCGCCGCCTGGGTGATGCTGCCCAGGCGGGCGACCTTGTAAAACGCCTTCAGCTCAGCACTCAGCACACCGCCCTCTCATCGTCTATTTGCGCAACAGGCGCAGGCCATTGAACACCACCAGCAGGCTGACGCCCATGTCGGCGAACACCGCCATCCACATGGTCGCCATGCCCAGGAACGTGACCGCCAGGAAAATCGCCTTGATCACCAGCGCCAGGGCGATGTTCTGCTTGAGGATACTCGACGTTTGCCTGGAGAGCCGGATGAATGCGGGAATCTTGCGCAGGTCATCGTCCATCAATGCCACGTCGGCGGTCTCGATAGCGGTGTCGGTGCCCGCCGCGGCCATGGCAAAGCCGATTTCGGCACGGGCCAGGGCCGGAGCGTCGTTGATGCCGTCGCCGACCATGCCGACGCGGTAGCCCTGGCCGTAGAGCGTTTCAATCGCCTGCAGTTTATCGGTGGGCAACAAGTCGCCCCGGGCCTGATCGATACCAACCTGAGCCGCAATCGCCTGGGCGGTGTGGGTGTTATCACCGGTCAGCATCAACGTCTTGACGCCCAGGTCGTGCAGTTGCCGGATGGCTTCGCGGCTGCTGTCCTTGACGGTGTCGGCCACCGCGAACAATGCCAGCGGGCCGGACTTGTCGAGCAGCAACACCACGGATTTGCCCTGTTTTTCCAGGGCGAAGAGTTTCTCCTCCAGCGCCGGCGAGCACAGCCCGAGGTCTTCCACCAGACGGTGGTTGCCCAGATGGTAGGTTTCGCCGTTTATGTCACCGCGCACACCACGGCCGGGCAATGCCTCGAAGTTATCCACAACGTGGGACGGCAGATTTTTATCCACCGCCGCGTTGGCGATGGCCAGGGACACCGGGTGGTCGGAGCGTCCTGCCAGACTCGCGGCCAGGGCCGGCGCGCTGTCCTGCACGCTGTCGAACAGCGGCACATAGTCGGTTTGCACCGGCTTGCCGTGGGTGAGGGTGCCGGTCTTGTCCAGGGCCAGGTAGTCGAGCTTGTAACCGCCCTCCAGGTACACGCCGCCCTTGATCAGGATGCCTTTGCGCGCCGCCGCCGCAAGGCCGCTGACGATGGTCACCGGAGTGGAAATCACCAGGGCGCACGGGCACGCGACCACCAGCAACACCAGGGCGCGGTAGATCCAGTCGAACCAGAGGCCTGCCATGAACAGCGGCGGGATGACGGCCACGCCCAGGGCAAACAGGAACACCGCCGGGGTGTAGATTTTCGAGAAGCTGTCGACAAAACGCTGGGTCGGTGCGCGCGCGCCCTGGGCCTGCTCCACGGCGTGGATGATTCGTGCCAGGGTGGAGTTGTTGGCCGCCGCGGTCACTTTGTATTCCAGGGAACCGGCCTGGTTGATGGTACCGGCGAAGACTTTATCGCCCACGGTCTTTTCAATCGGCAAGCTTTCACCGGTGATCGGAGCCTGGTCGATGGTGGATTGACCAGCGCTCACCTCACCGTCGAGACCAATGCGCTCGCCAGGCTTAACCCGCACAATGGCGCCAAGATCGATGCTTTTGACGTCCTGTTCCATCCAGGAACCATCGGCTTGCCGCACGGTGGCCTGTTCCGGGGTCATCTGCATCAAGCCGCTGATGGCATTGCGCGCACGGTCCAGGGACTTGGCTTCGATCAACTCGGCCACCGTAAACAGGAACATCACCATCGCCGCTTCCGGCCACTGGCCAATCAGCACCGCACCGGTCACGGCGATACTCATCAGTGCGTTGATGTTCAGGTTGAGGTTTTTCAGGGCAATCCAGCCCTTTTTGTAGGTGGTGAGGCCGCCGCTGAGGATCGATACCAGCGCCACCAGGGCGATCACCCAGGTCGGTGCAATGCCGCTGAAATGCAGGACCTCGGCGCCCAACGCGCCCACGCCCGACACAGCCAGCGGCCACCAGTGTTTCTTGGCAGGCGGGGCGGCGGCAGGCGTGCCTTCTTCAATCGGGTCGGCCTGCATGCCGATGGATTTAATGGCGTCGATGATCGGCGCAGTGCTCGGCAGATCGTGGGTGACGCCGAGGATGCGGTTGATCAGGTTGAATTCCAACTGCTGCACGCCGGCAAGCTTGCCCAGTTTGTTCTGGATCAGCGTCTGTTCGGTAGGGCAGTCCATCGCTTCGATGCGGAAGGTACTCAGGCGCGAGCCGGCGGTGGGGGCGTCGCTCAGTTGCACCCGCGCAGGCGCCGGTGCGCCGGAACAGCAGGCGCCGCCGTGGTCATGCACCGGCTTGAGCGTGTGCTCGCCGTGATCGTGATCGTGATCGTGGTCGTGCTTGTGCGGGGTGTGGAGGGAATCGCTCATGGTGTCGCGTCCGGAAAGGTGCCTGTTGCCAAGTAAAGACCCTGTAGCCACTATAGGGTCAAGCACCCATTTGGAGATTGCTGCGATGAAGATCGGTGAACTGGCCAAACTGACCGACTGCCCGGTGGAAACCATCCGTTATTACGAGAAGGAAGGCCTGCTGCCACCCCCCGCGCGCACGGACGGCAACTACCGCGTGTACACCCAGGCGCATACCGAGCGGCTGATCTTTATCCGCAACTGCCGCAGCCTGGACATGACACTGGAAGAAATCCGCAGCCTGCTCAGCCTGCGCGACAGCCCTCAGGACCAATGTGAAAGCGTGAATGCGTTGATTGATGAGCACATCCACCATGTGAAAGCGCGGATCGATGGGCTGCTGGCGTTGCAGGAGCAATTGCTGGACTTGCGCCAGCGCTGCGGGGGTGGGGAGCCGTGTGGAATCCTGCAGCAGTTGGAAGTCAGCGGCGCGATTGCCGCCAGCGAGGCCGAGCCCTCGCACGTGGGCAGAAGCCACGGCCATTAGAGTGAACACAAATCAACTGTGGGAGGGGGCTTGCCCCCGATAGCAGTGTGTCAGTCAGAATATTGGGTACTGACACACCGTAATCGGGGGCAAGCCCCCTCCCACATTTTTGACCGAGACAGGCTTCAGATCGCGACTTCAGCCTTGATGCTCGGGTCGGCGTCATAGCCAACGATTTCAAAGTCTTCGAACCGGTAGTCGTAAATCGACTCAGGCTTACGCTTGATCACCAGTTCCGGCAGCTTTTTCGGCGTGCGCGCCAGCTGGGTCCGGATCTGTTCCATGTGGTTGCTGTAGGCGTGGGTATCGCCGGTGGTGACGATGATCTCGTGGGGGATCAGGTCGCACTGCTGCGCCAGCATATGGGTGAGCAACGCCAGCGCGGCGGTGTTGTAGGGCAGGCCAAGAAACACATCGGAGCTGCGGATGTACAACTGCATCGACAGATGGCCGTCGTGCACGAACGCCTGGTACAGCAGGTGACACGGCGGCAGCGCTTGCTTGCCGTTGCGCGCGTTTTCCTGGGGGCTCTTGGTTTCGTCCGGCAGGTATTCGACGTTCCAGCCGTGGAACAGGATGCGGCGGCTGTTGGGGTTGGTCTTGAGCGTGTGAACCATGTAGTCGATCTGGTTGATCGTGCCGCCGTCCTTGGTAGGCCAGGCGGTCCACTGCTCGCCGTACACCGGGCCCAGGTCGCCGTCTTCGGTGGCCCATTCATCCCAGATGCGCACGCCGTTTTCGTTAAGCCACTTGATATTGGTGTTGCCGCTCAACATCCAGATCAGCTCGTTGGCGATGCTTTTGAAGTGCAGTTTCTTGGTGGTCAGCAGCGGGAAGCCGTCGGCCAGGTTGTGCCGATACTGGCGGGCGAACACGGCCCGGGTGCCGGTGCCGGTACGATCGCCCTTGGTCAGGCCATTGGTCACGACGTCGTGCAGGAGTTCGAGGTATTGCTTCATGTAATTACCCGTATCGTTGAAGCCAGGACCTCCTGGTCCTGGCATTCGAATTTAAAGCGCGGCGTTCTTCAGCGGTTGCGGACGGTTGTACGCCCACCACAACAGGCCCAGGCCCGCCAGGATCATCGGAATACTGAGGACCTGGCCCATGGTCAGCCAGCCCCACGCCAGGTAGCCCAACTGCGCGTCCGGGACCCGCACGAACTCGACGATGAAGCGGAAGATCCCGTAGAACAGCGCGAACATCCCGGACACCGCCATGGTTGGGCGAGGTTTACGCGAAAAGAGGTAGAGGATGAGGAACAATGCCACACCTTCCAGGGCGAATTGGTACAGCTGCGACGGATGGCGCGGCAGTTGCGCCGGGTCGCTGAACGGCGGGAACACCATGGCCCACGGCACGTCGGTGGGCTTGCCCCACAGCTCGGCGTTGATGAAGTTACCGATGCGCCCGGCGCCCAGGCCGATAGGGACGAACGGTGCGACGAAGTCCATCAACTGGAAGAACGACTTGCCGTTGCGCCGGCCGAACCACCAGGCGGCGATCATCACGCCGACAAAGCCGCCATGGAACGCCATGCCGCCTTTCCACACTTCGAAGATCAGCGTCGGGTTGGCGATATACGCCGACAAATCGTAAAACAGCACATACCCCAGGCGCCCGCCGACGATTACCCCCATCGACATCCAGAACACCATGTCGGAGAGTTTCTCCTTGGTCCAGGTCGGGTCGAAACGGTTCAGGCGCCGGGAAGCCAGCAGCCAGGCACCGCCGATGCCGATCAGGTACATCAACCCGTACCAGTGGATTTTCAGCGGACCGATGGCCAGGGCCACCGGATCGATCTGCGGGTAAGGCAGCATTGCGACTCCTCGTTAAACATTTAGTCATGACGCATCGGACCATGCCGATGCGCGATTAAGCCTGCGTTACAGCTGCGAGATCAAATTAAGAAGTTCACATACACGCCCAACGGCCCGGCATGTTAACGGATGGAAGGTGCGCGGCCCAACTTCGTTGCGATGGAACGCTGGCCGTTGTGTGGGTAGAGTGAGAAAAAACACACGAGGGATCGCCCGATGTGCCTGATTGTCTTTGCCTGGCGGCCGGGCCACGCCCAGCCGCTGATCGTTGCGGCCAACCGCGATGAGTTCTACGCCCGGCCCAGCCTGCCGCTGGCGCAATGGCCGGATGAGCCCCGGGTCTACGCCGGCCGCGACCAGGAGGCGGGCGGCACCTGGCTGGGGGTTAACGCCGATGGGCGCTTTGCCGCGCTGACCAATATCCGCGACCCGCACCAGCCACCGTCGCGCAAGTCCCGCGGCGAGCTGGTGGCCCGCTTTCTCAGCGGTTCGCTGCCGATTGACGATTATCTGGCGGATGTTAACGGACGTTCGATCGAATACGCCGGGTTCAACCTGCTGGTGGGAACGCCGGATGAGTTGTGGCATTACAACGCCAACGAGGCCGAGCCGACGCGGTTGAAGGCCGGCGTGTATGGCTTGTCCAATGCCGGGCTGGATACGCCCTGGCCGAAGTTGCTCAAGGCCAGGGCGGCACTCGCAGACATCCTCGACAATCCGCAGCCGCAGGCGTTACTGGGGATTTTGAGCGACCCGCAGACCGCACCGTTCGTCGAGCTGCCGGATACCGGCGTCGGCCTGGCGACGGAAAGCCTGTTGTCGAGTGTGTTTATCGCCAGCCCCAGCTACGGAACACGGGCGAGCACGGCGCTGATTGTGAATGCCGACGGCACGCGGCGGATGGTGGAGCGCAGTTTCGGGCCGCAGGGAGGCCGCTTGGGCGAGGTCGAACTCAATGTCCGAACACTCTGAAAATCAAATGTGGGAGGGGGCTTGCCCCCGATTGCGGTGTACCAGTACCAGATACTCTGACTGACACACTGCTATCGGGGGCAAGCCCCCTCCCACGTTTTGCTTTGCGCCAGGCTTTAGAGGGTTTTCGCAGAAGCCGGATTGATCATCCGCGTCAGCCCCAGATTCTTCAGCGCCAATTGCAGCGAGCTGTGGATAACTTGCGGGTTGTCGATGGTCATCAGCTCGGCCAGCAAATCCTTGGCCATGCTCAATTCAACCTGGCGCAGCATCCACTTCACTTTCGGCAAGTTGGTGGCGTTCATCGACAGGCTGTCAAAGCCCATCGCCATCAACAGCACCGCCGCCGCCGGGTCGCCAGCCATTTCCCCGCAGATACTCACCGGCTTGCCTTCGGCATGGGCGTCGCGCACGACGTGTTGCAGCGCTTGCAGCACGGCCGGGTGCAGGTAGTCGTAAAGATCGGCGACCCGCGGGTTGTTGCGGTCCACGGCCAGCAGGTACTGGGTCAGGTCGTTGGAGCCGACGGACAGGAAGTCCACCTGCCGCGCCAGTTCCTTGGCCTGATACACCGCCGCCGGAATTTCGATCATCACGCCAATCGGCGGCATCGGCACGTCGGCGCCTTCGTCGCGCACTTCACCCCAGGCGCGGTGGATCAGGTGCAGGGCTTCTTCCAGCTCGTGGGTGCCGGAGATCATCGGCAGCAGGATACGCAGGTTGTTCAGGCCTTCGCTGGCCTTGAGCATGGCGCGGGTCTGCACCAGGAAAATTTCAGGATGGTCGAGGGTGACGCGAATACCGCGCCAGCCGAGGAAGGGGTTGTCTTCCTTGATCGGGAAATACGACAGTGACTTGTCGCCGCCGATATCCAGGCTGCGCATGGTCACCGGCAACGGGTGGAAGGCTTGCAGTTGCTCGCGATAAATCGCCAGCTGCTCCTTCTCACTCGGGAAACGCTGGTTGATCATGAACGGCACTTCGGTGCGGTACAGCCCGACCCCTTCCGCGCCGCGCTGTTGCGCACGAGCCACATCGGCCAGCAGGCCGGTATTGACCAGCAGCGGCACGCGGTGGCCGTCGATGGTCACGCACGGCAGTTCGCGCAATGAGTCCAGGCCCAGCGCCAGTTGTTTCTCTTCCTCGACCACTTCGGCGTATTGCTTGCGCAGCAATTCGCTGGGGTTGGTGAAGACTTCGCCGCGATGGCCATCGACGATCATGTCGATACCATCCACCTTGGAATACGGCAGGTCCACCAGGCCCATCACCGTCGGGATGCCCATGGCACGGGCCAGGATGGCCACGTGGGAGTTACCCGAACCCAATACCGAGACCAGGCCCACCAGTTTGCCCTCAGGCACTTCGCCGAGCATGGTGGCGGTCAGTTCTTCGCTGATCAGGATGGTGTTGTCGGGGTAGACCAGGTTGGTGGTGCGGTCTTCCTGCAGGTAGGCGAGCAGACGGCGACCCAGGTCACGCACATCCGAGGCCCGTTCGCGCAGGTAGGCGTCGTCCATCATTTCGAAACGGTTGACGTGATCGGTGACCACCTGGCGCAGTGCGCCCTGGGCCCACTGGCCGGTCTTGATCACGGTCTTGACTTCATTACCCAGGGACGCGTCGTCCAGCATCATCTGGTAGACATCGAACAGCGCACGCTCTTCGGGGCGCAACTGGGTCGCCAGCTTGGTCGACAGGTTGCGCATGTCGGCGCGCACGCCTTCCAGGGCGGTCTTGAACAGTTTGATTTCAGCGTCGATGTCATCGACGGTCTTGTCCGGCACCACGTCGAGGTCGGCCGGTGGCAGCATGACCACGGCGGTACCCACGGCGGCCCCCGGCGAACCCGGCACGCCGACGAACTTGGCTTCCTGGATGCCCTTGCCCTGGCGCCCCAGGCCGCGAATCGAGCCGGTGGCTTCGGCGTGGGCGATAACCCCGGCGAGCTGCGCGCTCATGGTCACCAGGAAGGCTTCTTCACCTTCGTCGAACTGACGGCGTTCTTTCTGTTGGATGACCAGCACGCCGACGACGCGGCGGTGGTGAATGATCGGTGCGCCGAGGAACGAGGCGTAGCGTTCTTCGCCGGTTTCGGCAAAGTAGCGATAACGCGGGTGATCGGCCGCATTTTCAAGGTTCAGGGGCTCTTCACGCGTCCCTACCAGGCCCACCAGACCTTCATTGGGCGCCATGCTGACTTTGCCGATGGAGCGCTTGTTCAAGCCCTCCGTGGCCATCAGCACAAAACGGTTGGTCTCGGGGTCCAGCAGGTAAACCGAGCAGACCTGGCTGCCCATGGCTTCCTTGACGCGCAACACAATAATCCCCAACGCCGCCTTGAGATCCTTGGCGGAGTTAACTTCCTGGACGATCTTGCGCAGCGTATTGAGCATGGCTCGGGGTCGAACTCCGTCGTCAGTCGCGCGATAAAAGGCGCGGGGCAAGCTCTTTGAGAGCGCGACGATAAACCTCGCGCTTGAATGTCACCACCTGGCCCAGCGGGTACCAATAACTGACCCAGCGCCAGCCATCGAACTCCGGTTTACCGGTCAAATCCATCCGCACCCGCTGCTCATTGGAGATCAGGCGCAGGAGAAACCATTTCTGCTTCTGGCCGATACACAGCGGTTGGCTGTGGGTACGCACCAGGCGTTGCGGCAAACGATAGCGCAACCAGCCACGGGTACAGGCCAGAATTTGCACATCTTCGCGCTCAAGGCCGACTTCTTCGTTCAACTCACGGTACAAGGCGTCTTCAGGGGTTTCGTCGGGGTTGATCCCACCTTGAGGAAACTGCCAGGCATCTTGGTTGATTCGGCGAGCCCATAGCACCTGTCCGGCATCATTCGTGAGAATAATCCCGACATTAGGACGGAAACCATCGGGGTCGATCACGGCAACAACCTCGCAAACGCATATCACCGCATTGTTCCACAAAGCTTCCTCCAGCGGCAACGAGGCTTCTTACCTTATGTGCACTCTTGTGAAAAGACCGTATTCTGGACGCCTTTTTACAGACTTTTCAGCGAGTAACTGCAATGCGCCTGGCTTTATTCGACTTGGACAACACCCTGATCGGCGGTGACAGCGACCACGCCTGGGGCGATTATCTGTGTGAACGCAAGATCCTCGACCCGGTGGCCTACAAGGCCCGCAACGACGCGTTCTACCAGGACTACCTGGCCGGCAAGCTGGACAACGCTGCTTACCTGAACTTCTGCCTGGAAATCCTCGGCCGCACCGAGATGGCTCAGTTGGACGAATGGCACAGCGACTATATGCGCGACTGCATCGAGCCGATCATATTGCCCAAGGCCATGGAACTGCTGGCCAAACACCGCGCCGCCGGCGACAAGCTGGTGATCATCACCGCCACCAACCGTTTCGTCACCGCGCCGATTGCCGCACGCCTGGGCGTTGACACCCTGATCGCCACCGAATGCGAGATGGAAAATGGCCGCTACACCGGACGCAGCACCGATGTGCCGTGCTTTCGCGAGGGCAAGGTGACGCGATTGAGCCGTTGGCTGGAGGAGACCGGGTATAGCCTGGAGGACAGCTACTTCTATAGCGATTCGATGAATGACCTGCCGCTGCTGGAGCAGGTGACGCACCCGGTGGCGGTGGACCCGGATCCCAATCTTCGCGCTGAGGCTGAACGGCGTGGTTGGCCGGTCATCACGCTGCGCAGCTGATAAAGCTATCGGGGGCAAGCCCCCTCCCACACTTGGAACGCATTTCAAAGGTGGGAGGGGGCTTGCCCCCGATGCAGGCGACGCGGTCTCAAGCCTTAAACCGGCTTGGCCCCCATCAACCCTGCAATCGCCACAAACCCCAGCAGGCTGACCACCGCCAGCACCAGGGTGAAATTCAGGCTACCACCCTCGCCCTTACGCAGCCGATTGAGCCGCGCCACCAGCCAGAACCACGCCAGCGCCGCCACGGTGTAGAGAATGCTGGAGCCCAGAATCCAGGTTTGCCCCAGCGGCCAGCCGGTCAGGTGCACCAGCCACCAACCGGTGAACGGCATGCTGACCAGGCAAATGCCCATCAGCAGCCACACGAACGCCCACGGGCGTTGTACCGTCACCGTCGGGCCGGCGCTGCGCTTGCGCCAGGCCAGTACCGCCAGGCCGATGCCGCTGAGCAGCAGCAACACCGTGGCGGCGATGTGGATAACCTTGAGGGTGGTCAGCGTTTCCATAGTCTCGATTCCTTGAAGGCCGCTCAGTCAGCTTAGTCGCTCAACCGAGGAACAACTGGTAGGCCGGGTTTTCGCTTTCATCCCAGTACGGGTAGCCGATTTGCGCCAGGGCCGCCGGCACCAGGTGGCGCTCGGCCGCCGGCACTTGCAGCCCGGCGACCACACGGCCATCGGCTGCGCCGTGGTTGCGATAGTGGAACATCGAGATGTTCCAGCGCCCGCCCAGTTTGTTAAGAAAGTTGAACAACGCCCCCGGCCGTTCCGGGAACTCGAAACGAAACACCAGTTCGTCGCTGACCTTGGCTGCATGCCCGCCCACCATATGGCGAATGTGTAACTTGGCCAATTCGTTTTCGGTCAGGTCCAGCACCGGGAAACCCTGGTCGGTGAGGCTTGCGATCAACGCCCTGCGCGGATCGTTTTCCGGGTGGGTCTGCACGCCGACGAAGATGTGCGCCTCGCTGCCGGTGTGATAGCGGTAGTTGAACTCGGTAATCTGGCGCTTGCCCACCGCCTCGCAGAACGCCTTGAAGCTGCCCGGCTTCTCGGGGATGGTCACGGCGATGATGGCTTCGCGGCCTTCACCCAGCTCGGCACGTTCGGCCACATGGCGCAGGCGGTCGAAGTTGACGTTGGCGCCCGAATCGATGGCGACGAAGGTCTGGCCGCTGACGCCCCGGGTCTCGACGTACTTCTTGATCCCGGCCACGCCCAATGCACCTGCCGGTTCGGTGATGGAGCGGGTGTCGTCGTAGATGTCCTTGATCGCTGCACAGATTTCATCGGTGCTAACGGTAATCACTTCATCCACATAGTCTTTGCAGATGTCGAAGGTGTGCTGGCCGATCTGCGCCACCGCCACGCCATCGGCGAAAATGCCGACGGTCGGCAACACCACGCGCTCACCGGCTGCCATCGCCGCTTGCAGGCAGTTGGAGTCGTCCGGCTCGACGCCGATGATCCTGATCTCCGGGCGCAGGTATTTCACGTACGCCGCAATACCGGCGATCAGCCCGCCGCCGCCCACCGGCACGAAGATCGCATCCAGCGGCCCGGGGTGCTGGCGCAGGATTTCCATCGCCACGGTGCCCTGCCCGGCAATGGTGTGCGGATCATCGTAGGGGTGAATGTAGACGTAGCCTTTTTCATCGACCAGCTTGAGCGAGTAGGCCAGCGCTTCCGGGAAGGAGTCACCGTGCAATACCACTTTGCCGCCACGGGAGCGCACGCCTTCGACCTTGATTTCCGGCGTGGTCTTGGGCATCACGATAGTCGCCTTGACCCCCAGCACCTTGGCCGCCAGGGCCAGGCCCTGGGCATGGTTGCCCGCCGAGGCGGTGACCACGCCACGTGCGCGCTCTTCGGCACTGAGCTGGGTCAGTTTGTTGTAGGCGCCGCGAATCTTGAACGAGAACACCGGCTGCAAGTCTTCACGCTTGAGCCAGATCTGATTGCCCAGCCGCTCGGAAAGCTGGCGGGCAGTCTGCAAGGGTGTTTCTACGGCAACGTCGTAAACGCGCGAGGTGAGGATCTTTTTGACGTAGTGTTCAAGCATCGGCAGGCATCTACTTCGGGGGTTGGGCAGGACCACGGAGTCTAACCCGGGTTTTGGCCGGGAGACCACACGAATCCCAAGGTTTGTTGGGGTATACTCGCCGCCCTCGATAACTCCCCGCCCGCTCCGGAGCCCGCATGACCCAGGATCAACTCAAACAGGCAGTGGCCCAGGCCGCCGTCGATTTAATCCTTCCCAAACTCGACGACAAGAGCGTCGTCGGTGTCGGCACCGGCTCCACTGCCAACTGCTTTATCGATGCGCTGGCCCAGCACAAAGGCGCGTTCGATGGCGCAGTGGCCAGCTCCGAAGCGACCGCCGCACGCCTCAAAGGCCATGGCATTCCGGTGTACGAGCTCAACACCGTAAGCGACCTGGAGTTCTACATCGACGGCGCGGACGAAAGCGATGAACACCTGAACCTGATCAAGGGCGGCGGCGCAGCCCTGACCCGCGAGAAGATCGTCGCGGCGGTGGCCAAGACCTTCATTTGCATCGCCGACGCCAGCAAGCTGGTGCCGGTACTCGGTGCTTTCCCGCTGCCGGTGGAAGTCATCCCGATGGCCCGCAGCCACGTGGCCCGCGAGCTGGTCAAACTGGGCGGCGACCCGGTGTACCGCGAAGGCGTGTTGACCGATAACGGCAACATCATCCTCGATGTGTTCAACATGCAGATCACCCACCCGGTTGAACTGGAAACCCGGATCAACGCCATTGTCGGCGTGGTCACCAACGGCCTGTTCGCCGCACGCCCGGCGGACGTGCTGCTGTTGGGCACCCCGGAAGGCGTAAAAACGCTCAAAGCCTAAAAACACCACAACTCCAATGTGGCAGTTCTAATGTGGGAGGGGGCTTGCCCCCGATAGCGGTATATCAGTACCCGATAGGCTGACTGACACACTGCAATCGGGAGCAAGCCCCCTCCCACATTTGATATGTGCTCCACTCTGGATTTATGTAACACAAACGCTACTTTTCGCAGCACTCCTCTCCAAAACCGTGCGCTCTGTCACGGCCCGCCTGGTATCCAATCCGTTACAAATTACAACCAGGCGACCCACGCGTTTACCAATGCGCCAATTCGCAGCCGCCCACGGAATGAGGCGCGCATTGTGCAAAGCGTCTGGGCTTGAACCTCCCATCATCTCAAGGAAGACCCTGTGATAAAGCCCCTAGCCCTCGCTGTCAGCGTTGCCGGCGCCCTGCTGTCGACACACTTGCAGGCCTATGACTACGGCCAGCACGCCAACACCACCCTGGAAAAGCTGATCAACGACTACCCCGGCCGTTATCGCGGCACCGCCAATTTCGCCGGCGCCGCCGATTGGATGCAGAGCCAGATGGGCACGGCCTACAACCTCAGTCGGCAAAACTTCACCTGGAACAACGGCAGTCGCGCCTCGCAAAATGTCATGGCCTACGCCGCCGGCACCAAGGCGCAGTACGTAGTGATTGGCGCGCACTTCGACACCTACTTCGGCCGCCCCACTCTGCAAGGCCTGGATGACAACGGCTCCGGCGCCAGCGTGCTGACCGAGGTGGCGAAGAACCTGGGCGGGCTGCAACTGGAAAATGGTTTGCAGGTGGTCGGCTTCGGCGCGGAAGAAGAAGGCCTGCGCGGCTCCAGGGCCTTCGTCGACTCACTGAGCGCAAGCCAGCGCGCCAATATGCTCGCGATGATCAACCTCGACAGCCTGATCACCGGCGACATGATGTACGCCCACGCCGGTCAGAACAGTACGGCCAACCCGGGCCTGGCGGCGTTGCGCGAACACACCTTCCAGATCGCCAGGGAATTGAATATCCCCTTGTTCACCAACCCCGGCCTGGACCCGCAATACCCCAAGGGCACCGGCTGCTGCAGCGATGGCGAACCGTTCGAACCGCTGAATATCCCGATCCTGTATATCGAGGCCACCAACTGGGAGCTGGGCGACCTGGACGGCTACACCCAGACCGACAACCCGAAAATCCCCGGCGGCTCGACCTGGCACGACCCGAGCGAAGACAACAAAGCCGTGCTCACCGACGCCTTCGGCCAGGCGCGCATCGACCAGCGCCTGCGCGACTATTCGCGCCTGCTCAGCCGCCTGGTGCTGGAGCTGACCAACGCCGATTTGATGGCCTCGACCGCCTCGGGCGGCGCCGTCGCCCGCAATATGCAGGACAACCTGCAGCGCCAGCATCAGGCGCTGGTGCGCCTGCATGATCGCCGCTGGCTGACCCTGCAGGCCGCCAGTCGCGAGGTCGGCAGCTTTGATGGCGAGGTCGGCGTTGACGGGGAATACAACCCGGACAATGGCTTCGACACCCCGCTCAACCCTGAGGCCCGCCGCTTGGGTGTGCACGCGTTGGGCGACTATCAACTCAGTTCAAGCCTGAACATCGGCGCCAGCCTGAGCTACCTCAACGGGCGCGACAAACTGGAGCATCGCGGCAAACTGGACAGCGACACCTGGCAAGCATCGGTCTACGCCCTGCTCAACGACGGCGGGCCGAGCTGGCTGGCCGGTGACCTGAGCGTCGGCCATACGCGCTTTGATTCCAAGCGCAACCTGCTGATTCAGGCCAATGGCGGGCCGATCCTGCTCAACCAGCAACTGACCGGCAACACCGACGCTCTGTCCCTGGGCGCACGGGTGCTGGGCGGCTATGACTTCGATTTCGGCGCAATCAAAAGCGGCCCTTTCGCCGGGCTCGATTACAGCCATTACCGCATCGATCAGTTCCACGAGAAGCAGAACCTGCGCACGTCCCTTGAGTACGAAGAACAGACATTCGACTCCCTGGAAGCCAGCCTGGGTTGGCGCGTGCGCGGAGCCGTCGCCCTGCCTTACAGCATGAGCCTGATGCCTTACGGCAATCTCGCGTGGGTCAAGGAACTGGCCGACGGGCGTCTCGACGAGCTGCAACTGACCGCCCGCGCCGATGGCCAGGCGCGCACGGCCAAACTGGGCTCAGTCGACAAAAGCTTCGGTCGCGCGCAGATCGGCAGCCAATTGGCGATTACCCCACAACTGGGGGTGTACGCCGAAGTGAACGGTCGGCTCGGCCATGCCGAGGGCAGCCAGACCGGCTACTCCCTGGGCGTACAGTGGATGTTCTGATCAGGGCTTTTTGAACACGTAAAACAGGTTCGGCTCACTGACCAGATACAGCGTGCCCTCGTCGTCCATGGCGACCCCTTCGGCCTGAGGCACACGTTTTTTCAGGCCATGGCGCCCGTTGAGCAGCGACAGACTGCTCAGCGGGCGACCGTCGATGTCCAGCTCCAGCACCAGAAACGACTCATCCGACAGCGCCAGCAAATGGCCGCTGCGCTCGTCGTATTGCAGGCTCGACAGGTCGCGCACAAACAACCCTGCATCGCGCTTGGGGTTGTTGATCACGTGCACCGAGTAGGTTTTTTCCGCCTTGACGTGGGGAAAACCGTGGACCTCATAAATCACCATCGGGTCGCGCTCCTTGGCGACGAACAGGCGCTTGCCCACCGAGTCATAGGCCAGGCCCTCAAATCCCTTGTTGCTGCCAATGTGCACGCCCAGGGTCATTTGCTCCGCATCGGCGGCATCGAGAAACTGGGTGTCGTCATCCACATGCACTTTGATCAGCCGCTGCTGACGCTCGTCGCTGATCACATAGATGTTGTCACTGATGAACTCCACCGCCTCGGCATCGCCAAACCCCACCAGGGGAATACGCCGCAGGATCTTGCCCTGCAGGGACAGCTCGACCAGCTCGGCGTTTTTATTGGTGACGGTAAACAGGCTTTTGCGCACCGGGTCGTAGGTGAGAGCCGACACATCGTCGTCGAGTCCTTCGATCACCTGGCCCTCCAGGGACACGCGGTAATCGGCCAGGCCTATGCTGCGTTCACCGGCTGGCTGATGCCACACTTGCCAGTTGAACCAGGCACGTTCGAACAGACGGAACTGCTGCGCAACGACCCCGGCGGCAACCAGGGCAATCAGAATCAAGATGACTAAAGCGGGTTTGGGGCGGGCAAGTCGACGCATCGGGGCGGGCTCGGTGAAAAAACTGGCGAATAGATATCAAGGTCGCCTGAATTTAAACTTAAACGCACCGGACTGCGCGGTAAATGCCGCTCATGGAGAATTCCCTGACGTAAACGTGCGTTATTTCTGTTTCTCAAAACGATAAAACAGATTCGGCTCGCTGACGATATACAGCGTACCGCTCTCGTCCATGGTCACGCCTTCGGCACGCGGGATGGTGTCCTTCAGACCATTGAAGCCACCCAGCAAGGTCATGAAGCTGACTTGCTCACCCTTCTCGTCCAGCTCCAGCAACAGGTGGGAGTCGGCCGACAGTACCAGCAGATGCCCGGTACGCGGGTCCACGGCCAGCGCCGAGAGGTTGCGCATATCAAGCTCGGTGCTGGCCAGTTTTTGCTTGTCGCCAACCAGGGTCTGGCTGCCGCTGCTTTTCCAGGTGAACAGCGCCGGTGGGCGCTCTTCGCCCAACACGAGCTGCTGGTTGCGCTTGTCCCAGGTAATAGCTTCAAAGGCTTTGTTCTGGTCCGCGGACGGGCCAAGGTCATAACTGGGGAAATCGGCCTTGTTCAACGCCGTGGTGCCCGCGTCGACCTTGATGAGGGTCAGGCTGTGCTGGCGCTCATCGACCACGGCCATCAGGCCATTCTCCATCACCGTCACGCCTTCCGGGTTGTTCCAGCCATTGAGCGGCATCTTGCGCAGCACATCGCCTTGCAGGCTCAACTCCACCAGGAACGGGTTCTTGCCCATCACAGAAAACAGGGTTTTGGTCTGGGGGTTGTAGGACAGGTCCGAAGCCTCATCCTTCTCCATACCCGGCAGCAGCTTGGCGTCTATGACCACGTGATAGTCCGGCAGCCACACACTCTCCCGGCGTTCGGCCGGGCTTTCAAAACCCTCCAGCACCCACAGCACACCACGATCGTCCCAGTGCATGGCCCAGGCGATGCCATACAGGATCGCACCGGCCAGAAACACCCAGGAATACCAGCGCATGGTCAGGCGCGAGCGAAGCGTAGGTTTGGAGGTGGGCAGAGGCACGGCCATGGGGCGCTTTTTCCGGAAAGTCGGCTGTAGGGGATAGCACAGGATCCAGAGGCCTGCGCGAGAAGTTCGGGATTATCCGGGTGGCGTGTGAAAAAAATGCAAAAGCGATAGTAGTGAACACACACAAAACCAATGTGGGAGGGGGCTTGCCCCCGATAGCGGAGTGTCAGGCACAGGTTAGCTGGCTGACACACTGCAATCGGGGGCAAGCCCCCTCCCACATTTTTTACAGCATGTGTGCGGATAGTCAGCGCACCACACTTTCGAAGCGGTTGACGCCCGACAATTCCAGCACCAGCTTGTCACCGACATTCAACGGCCCGACGCCCGCCGGTGTGCCGGTCAGGATCACATCACCGGCCTGCAGCGAGAAGCAGCCGGCCATGTGCTGGATCATCGGTACGATCGGGTTGAGCATCTGCGCACTGTTGCCGTTCTGACGCACTTCGCCATTGATGGTCAGGCGAATGCCGATATCGGTGACGTCGGCGAACGTGCTCCCGACCACGAAAGGCGCGATCACCGCAGCGCCGTCGAACGACTTGGCGATCTCCCATGGCAGGCCCTTGGCCTTGAGCTCAGCCTGTTTGTCGCGCAGGGTCAGGTCCAGGGCCGGGGCGAAGCCGGAGATAGCGTCCAGCACTTCTTCACGGCTTGGCTTGTTCGACAACGGCTTGCCGATCAGCACGGCGATCTCCGCTTCGTAATGCACCGAACCGCGCTCGGTGGGAATGGCGAAACCGCCTTCCAGCGGCACCACGCAACTGCCCGGCTTGATGAACAGCAACGGCTCGGTGGGTACCGGGTTGTCCAGTTCCTTGGCGTGTTCGGCATAGTTACGCCCGATACACACCACTTTACCCACAGGGAAGTGGATGTTGGTGCCGTCGATATACTTGTGCTGGTAGCTCATGAAACGACTCCTTCAGGGGCGGTTAAACAGCGAAGATCTTGCCCGGGTTCATGATCCCGTTCGGGTCGAACACCGCTTTCACGGCCTTCATGTATTCGATTTCAACCGGCGAGCGGCTGTAGGTCAGGTAATCGCGTTTGGTCATGCCCACGCCGTGTTCGGCGGAGATCGAGCCGTTGTACTTGGCGACGGTCTCGAACACCCACTTGTTGACGGTGGCGCACTTGGCGAAGAACTCGTCCTTGCTCAGGTTTTCCGGCTTGAGGATGTTCAGGTGCAGGTTACCGTCGCCAATGTGACCGAACCAGACGATTTCGAAATCCGGGTAATGTTCGCCGACGATTGCGTCAATTTCGCTGAGGAACGCCGGCACCTTGGACACGGTGACCGAAATATCGTTTTTGTACGGGGTCCAGTGGGAAATCGTCTCGGAGATGTACTCGCGCAGTTTCCACAGGTTGTGCAGTTGGGTTTCGCTCTGGCTCATCACGCCGTCCAGCACCCAGCCCTGCTCGACGCAGTGCTCAAAGGTTTCCAGGGCGTGGTTGGCGACTTCTTCGGTGGTGGCTTCGAATTCCAGCAGTGCGTAGAACGGGCATTCGGTTTCGAACGGCGCCGGCACATCGCCACGGCCGAGGACCTTGGCCAGGGCCTTGTCGGAGAAGAATTCGAACGCAGTCAGGTCGAGCTTGCCCTGGAAGGCGTGCAGCACCGGCATGATCGAGTCGAAGTCGGTGGTGCCAAGCACCATGGCCGTGAGGTTTTTCGGCGCACGGTCCAGGCGCATGGTGGCTTCCACCACAAAGCCCAGGGTGCCTTCGGCGCCGATGAACAGCTGGCGCATGTCATAGCCGGTGGCGTTCTTGATCAGGTCGCGGTTCAGTTCCAGCACATCGCCCTTGCCGGTGACCACTTTCATCCCGGCCACCCAGTTGCGGGTCATGCCGTAGCGAATTACCTTGATCCCGCCGGCATTGGTGCCGATGTTGCCGCCAATCTGGCTGGAACCGGACGAGGCAAAATCCACCGGGTAATACAGGCCGTTTTCTTCAGCGACGTTCTGCAATTGCTTGGTGACCACGCCCGGCTGGCACACGGCGGTACGGTCGGTGAGGTTCACGTCGAGGATCTGGTTCATGTAGTCGAACGACACCACCACTTCGCCATTGGCCGCAACAGCCGCCGCCGACAGGCCGGTGCGCCCGCCGGACGGCACCAGCGCCACCTTGTGGCTATTGGCCCAACGGACAATGGCCTGCACCTGCTCGGTGGTCTTGGGGAAGACGATGGCGCACGGCGCGGGCGCGAAGTGCTTGGTCCAATCCTTGCCGTAAGCCTCCAGGGAGTCGGCGTCGGTCAGCACTTTGCCGGGCTCAACCAGGGTCTTCAGCTCATCAATCAGGGCAGGATGGGTCATCGACAGAACTCTCGAACAATTCATGGTCATCCTGAGAACGCTTCACGTCGCAGGAATAGGTGTTTAGCGGGGCGCGTATGCTAGCATACCGCCCCCGCAGGACAGAGCCCAAGGGCGTTCTGCGGTGACGGCTTTCCTGCCGTCCGGGTCAGCTTGCGCTGCTCGATTCCCTGCCATTTTTCTCCGGGATACAGGTTTACGCAGATGAGCAAGACTTCTCTCGATAAGAGCAAGATCAAGTTCCTTCTTCTGGAAGGCGTCCACCCATCGGCTGTCGACGTTCTGAAAGCCGCCGGGTACACCAGCATTGAGTACATCACCAGTTCTCTGCCGGAAGCCCAGCTCAAGGAAAAGATCGCCGACGCGCACTTTATCGGCATTCGCTCCCGCACTCAGCTGACCGAAGAGATCTTCGACCACGCCAAGAAACTCGTGGCCGTCGGCTGTTTCTGCATCGGCACCAACCAGGTCGACCTCAACGCGGCGCGCGAGCGCGGTATCGCGGTGTTCAACGCACCCTACTCCAACACCCGTTCCGTTGCGGAGCTGGTGCTGGCCGAGGCCATCCTGCTGCTGCGCGGTATCCCCGAGAAGAACGCTTCCTGCCACCGTGGTGGCTGGATCAAGAGCGCGGCCAATTCCTTCGAAATTCGCGGCAAGAAGCTGGGTATCGTCGGTTACGGCTCGATCGGCACGCAGCTTTCAGTCCTTGCCGAAGGCTTGGGCATGCAGGTGTTCTTCTACGACACCCTGACCAAGCTGCCGCTGGGCAACGCCACGCAAGTGTCGAGCCTGACCGAGCTGCTGGGTATGTCCGACATCGTCACCCTGCACGTTCCGGAAACCACTGAGACCCAGTGGATGATCGGCGAGAAGGAAATCCGTGCGATCAAGAAAGGCGGCATCCTGATCAACGCTGCACGCGGGACTGTGGTCGAGCTGGACGCCCTGGCCGACGCAATCAAGGACAAGCACCTGATCGGCGCCGCCATCGATGTGTTCCCGGTGGAGCCACGCTCCAACGACGACATTTTCGAAAGCCCGCTGCGCGGCCTGGACAACGTGATCCTGACCCCGCATATCGGCGGTTCCACCGCTGAAGCCCAGGCCAACATCGGCCTGGAAGTTTCGGAAAAGCTGGTCAAGTACAGCGACAACGGTACCTCGGTATCGTCCGTGAACTTCCCGGAAGTGGCCCTGCCGGCTCACCCTGGCAAGCACCGTCTGCTGCACATCCACCAGAACATTCCGGGTGTGATGATGGAGATCAACAAGGTCTTCGCGGAAAACGGCATCAACATCTCCGGTCAGTTCCTGCAGACCAACGAGAAGGTCGGCTACGTGGTGATCGACGTCGATGCCGAGTATTCGGACCTGGCGCAAGAGAAGCTGCAGCACATCAACGGCACGATTCGTAGTAGGGTGCTTTTTTGAGCTGCAAGCTGCAAGCTATTAGCGGCAAGTAAAAGCTCTGAGCTGTAGCTTGTAGCTTGTAGCTAGAAACTTGTAGCTAGAAACTTTCCAAAAAAAACGGGAGCCCCGCCAGGGGCTCCCGTTTTTTTATTCCACATTAACCGTGATGACTTTGGAAGCAACCGTCGGGTTGAACTGCATGTGCAGCTTGTCGCCGGCCACCAGTTGCAAGGTGTGCTTGCCGGGGGTCAGGGTCAATTCGGTCTCGGTCTGGGCCTTGCCGTAATGGATCACGGTGTCGGTGGCCGGGATCGGCAGTTTTGCATCCGGCAGTTCTTTCTGGTCGATCAGAAGGTGGTGATGGCCAGTGCCTGGCGTCTGGTCGGTGGCAGGGGCCAGCTTCAGGCCTTCCATGCCGAATTTCACGGTAAAGGTTTTATCGACGGTGGCGCCATCTTTTGGCGAAACGATAAACACCTTGGCACCTTCAGGTGGAGCGCTACGCGGGATACCGTCAGCGGCGGTCGCCAACATCGAAGCACCCAGCAACAGGCTGGCCAGGGTTGCACGGGACAAAAGGGCTTTCATTCGCTTCTCCAGTTTTTCTGTGAAATCTGTAGGGTTATGACAACTTCGCGACAAATTGCTGTCCAAGGCACTCAACACCATAGCAAAACGATGCTGAACAGCGCCTCGTACATCCGAATTCCTTAGGAGTGACCATGCGCTTCTCGCCTGGCCTGTTACTGTTGCTTCCCCTTCTCAGCCCTTGCGCTCACGCCGAGCTGATCGACGACGTCAACGATCGCGGTGAACTGCGCATCGCCCTCGAAGCCAACACCCCGCCCTTCAATTTCAAGGAAGGCGACAAGCTCACCGGCTTTGAAGTGGAGCTGGGCGAGCAACTGGCCAAGGAAATGGACGTCCGCTCCTCGTTTATCACCACCGATGATGCCGACCTGCTGAACGGCGTGGCGACCGGCAAATACGACGTGGCAATCAACCATATCGCTATGACTGCCGAGCTGAAGGATCGTTTCGATTTCAGCGCCGCGTATAACGACAAACCTGAACTGGCGATTCCGTTTCAGAAGGGCAACCCTGCGTTCAAGAGCAGCCTGGACGGGGCGCTGGAGCGAGTAAGGGCGGACGGCCGCTTGAAGGCGCTGGAACAGAAGTGGCTCGACGGGAATACGCGATAACCCATGTGGGAGGGGGCTTGCCCCCGATGGCGGAGTGCCAGGCACAAATCAGCTGACTGACCCACTGCTATCGCGGGCAAGCCCCCTCCCACATTTTGTTCCAGGTAAGACTTCAGGATCGGCCAGAATCGGACGCCGGCTTAAAACGGCTCGTTGCCCCGCCGACGAAACCAGCCCGTCAGGGACAGGCGTTCGCGTGTGGCAGGCAGCACCTCGTGGGGCACTTCGCCCGACAGGAACACCACCAGGCTGCCGCCGGCGGGCACCACGTCATGTTCGATGCCGTCCTTGAGGTACATGCGCAACTGGCCGCCGTGTTCGGGCAACCAGGCGTCGTTCAAATAGATCACCGCCGAGACCATGCGCCGGTCATCGTCGCGAAAACGGTCCAGGTGCTTGAGGTAGAACGCCCCGGGCGGGTACATCGCGAAGTGGCTTTCGAAGTCTTCCAGGCCGAGGAACAGGCCACGGTTCATCGCCAGACGCAGGCTGTCCATCACGGCCATGTAGGTGTCGCAGACCGCCGCGTCGCCCTCTTCCAGCCATTGGATATGATCGCCGCGAATCCCCTCGCGAATTTCCTGCGCCGGCCCGCGCCCCACGGCCGCCGGGGCCAGTTCACCTTCGGCTGCACGTTTACGGCACTCAGCCGCCAGCTCCAGGGTCAGAGCCTGGGGCAGGAAGGCATTCTGCTGCGACCAGCCTTTTTCGGCCAGGTCGTCGACAATGCGTTGCAGCAGTGGGTGATCGAGGGGTGTTTGCATGGCGCGCATAGTATCCATACGCCTGTGAATCCGACAGCGCCGTCGAGCGTGCGAATACACTTTAGTCAGGTGACTGATAGGACTTCTCGACAAATCCTACGCCTGACACGGACAATAGTGGCCGACTGACAGGAGTCCTTATGCGTCGTTTGTTTTTTTCCTTGCTGATGTTCTGCGTTTTACCCGCCTGGGCAGACGGCCATGACCAGTTGTACAAAGTCGCCGGCTGGGCCGAACAACGTGCGCATTTCAACGACGCCCTCACTGCCGCACAGCAGCGCTACCGCAACAGCCTGCCGCCAGCGGTGTACCAGGCGCTGGTGGACAACAGCAGCAAACGCTTCGCGGCCCAGGCCATGGACCAGCGTGCCGAAGCGCAATTGCGCAAGCACCTGTCGGACCCGAAACCGGCCCTTGCGTTTTTCCAATCGCCCCTGGGCCGCAAGATTGTCGCCGCCGAGTTACTCGCCACGCGTCGCGACCAATTGGCGAAAAACGCTCAGGGCCTGCCGAAAATCCAGGCCGACACCACCCGCAGCCTGATCATCGGCCACCTGGCCCAGGCCCTGCCCGCGCGTGAAGCGGGCGCCGAAGTCAGCCTGGCGATTGCCGGCGTGGCGGCGGACAGCTTGAGCCAGATGATCCCCGGCCTGCTGGGCGGCGGTCAGGCCCAGGGCATGCTGAATGGGCAGCGTGAGCGCTTGATGCAGCAGATCGACAAGGACCTGAATAACACGCTGCTGTACGTCTATCGGGAGTTGTCTGACCCGGAGCTGGAAGAGTTCGCCACGTTTGCCGAATCGCCGGAGGGCAAGGCGTATTACCAGGCGGCGCTGGCGGCCATCCGTGCGGGACTGGCTGTCGGCCAAAGCACCTCGAGCCTGGCGCAGTAATAAACATGTGGGAGGGGGCTTGAACTGGTCAAGTAATCTTGGACACTGATTAAGGTTCACGCCGCCAACCTTTCCTTCACGACCGGCGACCGGTAGTCGTTGTAGCTATGAGGCCTGCTGATGTTGTAGCGCGAGACATAGCGCTGCACGTCTGCTCGGGCCTCATGTTCCAGTTTGTAGCCCGTTTCAGGCACCCACTCTGATTTCAAGCTGCCAAAGAAACGCTCCATCGGGGCGTTGTCCCAGCATTCGCCTTTACGGCTCATACTCTGCCTAAACCCCTGTTTCAGCAGCTCGTTTCGGAATTTATGACTGGTGTACTGACAACCTTGGTCAGAATGAAACAACACATCCTGGGGATGGCCGCGTAGCTCAACCGCCATGCGTAGCGCTTCGCAGGTCAGGTTGGCATCAGAAATCATCGAGAACGACCAGCCCACGATCCTGCGAGCGTACAAATCCAGAACGGCGGCGAAGTACATCCACCGCTTGCCGACCTTGATATATGTCACGTCGCCACACCACACCTGATTAACCGCCGTCACATCAAATTTTCGCTTGAGCACGTGCGGCGCCACCAAGGCCTCCACGCCCGGCGACCTGTACTTATGGCGCCTGCGCTGACGGCTGGCGATGCCAGCTTCGCGCATCAAACTGCGAGCCATATAACGCCCGATACGATGCCCTTTGGCTTGTAGCTCCTTGGACAACGTACGTGCACCGGCCGACTCTCTGGACGCCTTGTGGTGCCTGACCAGCGCGGCTTTGAGCTTATCCCTCTCAGGATTTGCTCTGCCTTGGCGCTGGCGCCAGGCGTAGAAGCTACTGCGGTTGACCCCAAACGCCTGGCAACACCTTTTAACGCCGTACTGCTCGTCCAGCTCATCGATCAACGTGAATGATCTTTGGCGTCCAAAAGCAGGAGAGCACTGGCCTTTTTTAGAATTTCGATATCCAGGTCTTTCTCTCTGAGCAGAGCTTTGAGCCTCTGGATTTCTCGTTGATCAGCAGTAATCGCCTTGGCCCCTACCGGGGTCGAGCCCAAGCGTTCTTTTTGCACTTGATCGACCCAGCGGCGCAGGGCTGTGGGGCCGATATCCAGGGTGGCACACACCTCGGTAACCGGCTGACCTTCATCCAACACCATGCTGGCAGCCTTGAGCTTGAACTCACTCGAATAAGATTTACGCATAACCAAACACCTCAGATTTGGGCGCTATCATAGCGCCCGATTGAAGTGTCCAAAATCATTAGGCCAGTTCA